>JAHDDM010000130.1 GCA_020629355.1 Rhodospirillaceae bacterium | reverse complement strand
GAGCTACACCAGCAATAGAGGGGGTTGTACCTAGGAACGCGCAATACTGCAAGAGGCGAGTTACGCATCACCCCGATAGAATGCCTCGCCAATACCCTGCCACGGGGCGGCCGTAATCTTTTGTCCAACAGCGCAATCTGGCGCATGGGCAAAGGGCAGATAACCGATACTCATCAGAAATTCGTTGACGATTTCCCCGCCAGTGAATTTGAAGGTCTTTTTGAAGAGCTTTGTCCAGTCGCCTCGTTTAAGCGGGTGATGCGCCGCGAGCCAATCCGCGAATCCGCCGTGACTACCACGCATGGCTTGTAAGACTTTGGCATTATGAATCGCGGCGGCAACCTTGAGGCGATTGCGGATAACACCAGAATCCGCCAATAGACGCGCGATATCAATATCACCATAAGCCGCGACTATATCAACGTCAAAATCATCATAGGCAACGCGCATGGTCGCGCGTTTTCTCAGCATCAAGTCCCAACTGAGACCTGCTTGGTTAATCTCAAGAATCAACAATTCAAACAGTGCGCGCTCGTCTGTCTTTGGAAAGCCATACTCATGGTCATGGTAGCCCTTATGTAAGGGATGATCAGCAACATAAGCACAATACCAGCTCATGTTCTTAACCTAGGATGCCGTCAAAGTATCCTGCTGCATCAGCAAGATAAAAGGCTAAAGTCGTGATTGCAGACATCAGAAGTGCAAAGCCAACTTTAGGCCACAGACGCGGCTTGCGAATACCACTAAAATCGCCCTGATCATGCTCTTCACGCTCGACACCAAAGGGCAATGCAATGAAAAAGAAAAAGCACGACATGAGAACCGCCACAACAATGATCGAAGCCAAATTCATTCTGAAACTTTCTCTAGCTCAATCAATGTACCCTGAAAATCTTTTGGGTGCAGAAACATCACTGGATTGCCATGCGCACCGATTTTTGGCTCGCCTAAAGCCCGCGCGCCGCTATCTTTAACTTGCGTTAGTGTCGTTTCAAATTCAGGATCACCAAGACAAAAATGATGAATACCACCAGCAGGATTGCGCTCAAGGAAAGATGCAATAGGCGAGGAATCACCGAAAGGTTCCATCAATTCAATAGTCGCATTCTGCAATTTTACAAAGACGATACGCACGCCATGTTCTGGCAATTCTTGCGGGGCGCTGATTGTCACACCAAGTGCCGTTCTGTACTGCGCTACAGCAACCGCTAAATCCGGTACAGCAATGGCAATGTGATCAAGCTTTTTCATTACACCTCCACCATAAGCACCTGCACCCAAGGGCGTTTACCCAAGAGCTTGCGCACCTGCCCGCGCATGGTTTTCTCGACGGATTCACACTGTTTATTCAGCGCACCATGCGATTCAAATACTACACAGGCCTTTTCCAAAGCCTCGTACAAAGTATCATACGTCATTTCATCCGTCTCCTCAAGCAGGCCAAGGAAGCTCATCTCTGGCTCTGCTGCCAAATCGCCAAATTCATCCACCGCAATGGCGATACTGATCACTCCATCGGCGGCTATGCGTTTGCGCTCGCGAATAATCGTGCTGTCACTACGAATATAGCGATTGCCGTCAATGGCAAGCTTCCCTGCATCGAAAGCATCGATGATTTCCGCGTCTCCCTCAGAAGTCAAACGGAGGCATTCACCATTGTGCAGTAGGATACTTTTCGGTATTTGGCATTCCTTCGCCAGAGCAATATGACTCATCAAGTGCCTGCCCTCGCCATGTACAGGTATCAGAATTTGAGGCTTCAAACGTCTTAGAAAAGAAGCCGTCTGCGCCCGTGTCGCATGACCAGAGGCATGAATTCCTGCTTGCGTGGCATTCACCACCCGAACCCCCATCAAGGCCAGATTATTTTGCACTTCAGCAATACTTTTTTCATTGCCTGGAATTTCACGACTGGAATACAGTACGGTATCTTTGGGTTTCATGCGCAATTCTGGATGTGATCCTTGCGCCATTCGGGTTAATGCCGCCCGTGGCTCTCCCTGAGAACCCGTCACAATATACAGGCACTCACGATCTGGCGTATTGGTCAAGTCACTGGCAGATTTGAATTTTGCAAAGCCTTCTAAATAGCCAACTTCGCGCGCAACCGTGTTCATCCGCCACATCGAACGCCCGACCAAGGCAATCTGGCGGCCGTTGTTCCTGCCAGCCTCGGCAATGCTCATCATGCGTGCAACATTAGACGCAAAACAGGCCACGATAATACGGCCTTTGCAGGTAGCCATGACTTGATCAAGATTCTCCGCCACATGCGATTCCGTCAACATATCTTCTTCAGCAGTAGTGGTCATCACATTTGTCGAATCGGCAACCAGAGCCAAAACCCCCTGCCCTGCCAGTTCATCCAGCTTGTCATGGTTGGTTGCATTCAGAATCGGTGCTGAATCGCCGTTCCAGTCACCACTATGTACGATCAAGCCTTGCGGCGTATCAATCGCCAGAAGGCGCGCTTCGGGAATTGAGTGGGACACAGGAATTGCTGTAATATCAAAGACATCAAGATTGAGTTTTTGATCATCGTGCAGATCATGAATAGGGACTTCGTGGCAAAAGTCACTGTCGCGCAATTTGTGTTCAAGAAATGCCTTGGCAAATTTGGTGGCATAGACGGGACACTGAAAACGATCCCACAGATGCGCAATACCGCCAATGTGGTCTTCGTGGGCGTGGGTGACGATAATGGCTAAGATGTTTTTCTTTTTGTGGTCAAAAAATGACGGGTCTGGCAATTCGACATCAATGCCCAATAGAGGCTGATTCGGAAAGGCAATGCCATAATCCACAATGATCCATTGATCGTTAAAACCATAAGCATAGCAGTTGCCGCCAATCTCGCCTATGCCGCCAAGAGCAACCATCACAAGACCTTTTCGGCTGGCTTTACCACCATTCTTGAAAGGTTGTATTTTTTGTTTTTTGGTGTTTTTATTCATAATTTCCATTCTTCTTCCGCTAAAAGAGCCAGACCTTTCAAGGTCAGCTCGGTATCTATATCAGTGATTAAAGCACTGTCTTGTGCCAACAGGTCAGCGTACCCGCCCGTTGCCGTTACATGAAATTGGTCATCCTGTTCTGACTGCAAGCGCATAATCAGTCCTTCGATCATGGCGATATAGCCCCAATACAGCCCTTGATTGATGGCCTCAACCGTTGTTTTTCCAAGAATTTTGTCTGTACGTTGTATTTTGACCAAGGGCAGTTTTGCCGTGGCACGATGTAAAGTTTGCAGGCTAAGGTCAACACCAGGCAGGATCAGGCCGCCACTGTAGCAGCCGTGCCTATCAAGCACATCAAAGGTTGTTGCGGTGCCAAAATCGATAATCAGCTGTGATGCGCCTTTCAGTCGAAACATGGCATAGGCATTGATGAGCCTATCCGCGCCAACCTCGGCAGGATTCGGCACATCGACTTTCAAGCCGCCGCAATGGCTATGATCAACCACATAAACCGGACGGGAGAACGCGGCCTGTAAACGTGCTGATATATCGGGCACAACCGAAGCTAAAACAATAAATGAGTTCAATGGAAAACCATTGATTTTCAATAATTCTATAATATCTTTATCATGTATATCTGAATTTAGAATACTCAGTGTTTGTCTAATCACACCATCGCGGACAAGGCCAAATTTTGCCTGAGTATTGCCACTATCGATGACGAGAAAATCCCGCATCATATGCCCTCCGCAATAAAGCAGTCCGCCGATATGACTTCACGAATCTCGCCAGTGTCTAATTTAACCTGCAAAGTTCCAGTGCTGGTCAATCCAAGATATGTACCGCTAAAGTTCTCCTTTAAGGTACGGATATTCAGCTCTGTTCCTGCTGGATGCGCGGCGTTACTCCATTTTTTGTAAATACTGTTCGCACCAGACCGTTGCAATTCACTCCGAAGCAGTTGAAATTCTCGAATAAACGCATCTTGAAATTCCGTTGCGGTACAGACAATACCTTGCTCCAACAGCGAAGTTACTGGATAAGGCGCGTTTTCAGGGACAGAGCGAATATTCACCCCGATACCCAAAATCAATGCTTCACAGGGATGCTGGTGGTACTCGATGAGGATACCAGCGCATTTAGCACCCCCTAAAAGCACATCATTCGGCCATTTCAATACAATAGAACCATCAGATTGCGCCATAAAGCCCTGAATGGCTCTCAAGACGCTTAGGCTAGCAATAAAGCCAAGGCTATACATTAAGTCCCGTGACGGAGTTAAGGCCAAACTCAACGACAGGTTGCCCACTGGACTGCTCCAGACACGCTGCATACGCCCGCGCCCCATTGTTTGTTCATCAGCACTAAAATAGAGCTCCGAGCCGCATTCCTGCCACAAGCGCAAGGCCTCCTGCTGTGTCGAGCCAACAGAAGCTTCGTGAAAATGTAAAAAATTATTCAGCACAGAAACTTTCAACGTGCAAAAAAGTGGCGGAAGTGACGGGACTTGAACCCGCGGCCTCTGGCTTGACAGGCCAGCGCTCTAACCGACTGAGCTACACCTCCGCAATCTAGGAAACCAGCGAGGTTTCTCAAGAAATTTGCCTATTGTCAACAAAAAACAAACATGGCAATACTCTAAGTACCATAATCATGGTGGGTACGGCTGGGATTGAACCAGCGACCCCTACGATGTCAACGT
>JAHDDM010000129.1 GCA_020629355.1 Rhodospirillaceae bacterium | reverse complement strand
AAATCCTATACTACCTCTCCCGTATTGCTATCCCGTCTAGTAACTGCTCCATTTCAGGGCTGCTGATCCCTGCCTGATATAAACAGTCCTTACCGCGTCTGGCAAGGTTTTGACATTCCTGCCGCGCCTTCTCGACTCCGTACAGGCGAACAAAATTGACCTTGTCGTTCGCCTGATCACTATCACCCGATTTACCGCTAATCTCTGCACTCACAGTCGCCCCAATAACATCATCCGATAGTTGAAATAATTCACCTAAAACCTGACCAAAATCCTGCATGGCCTGCTGCTGCCCTTGGGTGCAATCCGCCAAAATCGCGGGGGCAACCGTGCAATATTCAAAAATTGCGCCCGTCTTCAGATGCTGAATTGCCGCAAGTTCTGCAAGGCTGAGGTCTGTCTTGCCCTCGGCTGCAAGGTCTCTGCCCTGCCCTGCCACCATGCCCCGCGCGCCAGACTTTTGCGCCAATAGCGTAACAAGTGCCAAACGATGGTCTGGCGCAACCTGAGACGTCGTTGCCAGCACCGCAAACGCCTCCGTCAACAGAGCATCCCCTGCCAGAATCGCCGTGGCCTCGTCAAAGGCGATATGCACCGTTGGGCGGCCTCGGCGTAAATCATCATCATCCATGGCGGGCAAGTCATCGTGCACCAGCGAATAGGCATGAATCATCTCGACGGCGATAGCAGCTGGCACAAGCTGTTCTTTCGGGACTCCAAGACTCGCCCCAAGGGACAGAAGACAAAACGGCCGTATTCGCTTGCCACCGCCTAAGGCCGCATAGCTAATGGCCTCCTGCATTGCAGTATCAAGGGCAACACCACTAATTGCAGCACTGAAATGACTTTCAAAATCTGCCAGACGATTGCTGATTGTTTTAGAAAAGGAGCTCATCATCCTGACGGCTTGACTGTTCAAGCGGTTGTGCAGAGTTACTAATTTTCTCAATACGCAACTCTGTCGCTTTGAGTTTCTCGTTCAAGTGCATCTGCAAGGCGTGTCCGCGCTCGAAAGCTTCCAGCGACTCTTCAAGGCCAATATCCCGCGCCTCTAATCGTGTCACCAAAGATTCCAGTTCTGCCATGCCTGCTTCAAAGCTCATTCCAGCGATGTCTGTATTTTTTTCAGTCAATATCAAAATCCTTAAAGTGAATAATGCCTTCATCAGCAGCAATCTTATCGAAGCGCGCAAAACTCAGATATTTCAGCGTTTCCCAATCCAGACCCTCTTCTGCTGGATTCGATGATGGCAATAACGCTTTATTCAAGCGGCTCAGTTCAGCAATTTGCACCTCTAGAGCTTGTCGCTGCACCTGCAAGTCACTGAGTTGCTGTTGCAAGCCCTCTGCCATATCTTGCCGATCAAGCATATTCTGAAGCACGCTGGCAAAGAAAACAACACCGAATACTAAAGTCGCAAAAAATATCCAAAAATTAACGAGTTCCTCGCTAAAGTCTGGAAAGTGCGCTGATAAAGTACTGGATATTTTTTTCATCAATCAAATATCCGCATAACAGGATTTTTCCGCCTTGGCACCCGGGTGCGTAATCGCACCTTTTTCGGCAGAGCCTACATTTTGCCCATAACGCCAAATTGTACCAGAGCCAAAACTGCTCTCCCGTGGTTGCCAGTCTTTACGGCGCGCTTCCAGCTCTGCCTCAGAAAGATCAACATCCAGCGTACCCGCATCAGCATCAATGCGGATTGTATCTCCGTCACGCAATAGACCAATCGGGCCACCCACTGCGGCTTCAGGACCGACATGACCAACACAGAACCCGCGTGTTGCGCCTGAAAAACGCCCATCAGTGATCAAGGCCACCTGATCCCCCATCCCCTGTCCGTAAATCGCGGCTGTTGTCGCCAGCATTTCGCGCATTCCCGGCCCCCCTTTAGGGCCTTCGTTGCGGATCACCAGCACCTCACCAGCGCTGTAATCCTTGGCAGTCACCGCTGCAAAGCAGTCCTCTTCGCATTCAAAGACGCGCGCCACGCCTTCAAATTGGCGATTCTCCAGTCCCGCCACCTTCACAATCGCACCTTCTGGTGCGAGTGTCCCGCGCAAACCAACGACACCACCAGTAGGGCTAATCGGGTTGGAAACTGGACGCACGACTTTTTGATCGGTGGGGAATTGGACACGCTCCAGATTCTCGCCAATGGTCTTGCCCGTCACCGTGATACAATCTCCGTTCAGATAACCACCATCTAAAAGTGCGCGCATAATGACTTCAATCCCGCCAATATCGTACAGGTCTTTGGCGACATACTGCCCACCGGGTTTCAGGTCTGCAATATAGGGGGTGTCTTTGAAAATGTCCGCAACATCATGCAGATCAAAATCGATACCCGCCTCGCTTGCCATGGCTGGCAAATGCAGAGCCGCATTCGTCGAGCCGCCAGAGGCCGCCACCACACGGGCTGCATTGATGAAGGCTTCACGGGTGGCAATATCGCGCGGTCGTAAATTCTGCGCCACAAGCTGCATCACCGCTGCACCGCTTTGAATGGCATAGTCATCACGCGATTCGTACACGGCTGGTGCACCAGCAGAGCCAGGTAAAGCCAAACCAATAGCCTCAGAAACACAGGCCATGGTATTGGCAGTGAACTGTCCGCCGCAAGAACCGCCACCAGGACAGGCACAGCCCTCGATTTTATCGAGTCTCTCGTCAGTAATTTTTCCTGCTGCGTGCGCGCCAACGGCCTCGAATACGTCCTGTACCGTAATATCCTTACCATCGAGTTTCCCGGGCAGAATCGAGCCACCATACATAAACACCGAAGGAATATTCAAGCGAAGCTGTGCCATCATCATGGCAGGCAGAGACTTGTCGCAACCTGCAAGGCAGACCATGGCGTCATAGGCATGACCGCGAATGGTCAATTCCACCGAATCCGTGATGACCTCGCGGCTCACCAACGAAGATTTCATGCCCTCATGCCCCATGGCAATACCGTCTGTTACGGTGATGGTGGTGAACTCGCGCGGTGTGCCGCCGTTCTCAGCAACACCCTTTTTCACCGATTGCGCTTGACGCGCCAAAGTAATATTGCACGGCGCGGCCTCGTTCCAGCAGGTCGCAACACCGACAAAAGGCTGAGCAATCTGTTCCTTGGTCATGCCCATGGCATAGTAATACGAACGGTGCGGCGCACTGGCAGGACCAACACTAACATAACGCGAGGGCAAACGAGACTTATCTACCATTTTTCATACTCTCCAAATTCATCAATCTTTACAGCATACAGACTTCTCTGGTGCTTGTCAGCAAGCGTCTTAACTGTTATCTATACCCTGTGCTGATAAATATGATTATGCAGCACAGGGTATAAATCTTTATCGCTCACGCCTGTTGGCCTTGCGGCCTAGGCTCTGCGGGGGCGGCGCATACGCGCCAGTCGCGCACTTGCGCTCCTGTGTGCCTATGTCATATATGACTTAGGCATACAAGCAATCTAGGACAATTTTCGAGGACACCATGAGCCAACAGCTAGAATTTGAATCGCATATCAATACCCTCGAAGCCCGTATTCGGGAATTGCGGCTATCGGCCTCGGATGGCGACATTGACGTTGCGGATGAGATAGAGAAACTCAGCATCAAAGTCGAGACTGGCCTGAAACAGACCTATCAAAAGCTTACTCCGTGGCAAAAGGTCGAGGTCTCGCGTCACGAATCACGCCCCCATGCTCAGGACTATATCGATCATTTGATCACAGACTATCAGCCTCTGGCAGGGGATCGTGCCTTCGCTGAGGATTGCGCCATTGTTGGTGGCATGGGCTATTTTCGCGAAAAACCCTGTATGGTGATCGGGCATGAAAAAGGCCGTGACACCCGCGGCCGCATCAAGCACAATTTCGGCATGCCGCGCCCTGAGGGCTTTCGCAAAGCCCGCCGCCTGATTGACCTTGCAGGAAAGTTTCACCTGCCAATTATTTCTTTTATCGATACGGCGGGTGCATACCCTGGCCTTGATGCTGAGGCGCGCGGTCAAGCAGAAGCCATCGCCCGTTCCATACAGGCCTGTATTCGTGTCCCCTCGCCTTTTGTTTCGGTAATCACAGGCGAAGGTGGCTCTGGCGGCGCGATTGCCATAGCAGCAGCAGACCGATTGTTGATGCTGGAACATGCGGTCTATTCAGTGATCTCGCCAGAAGGCTGTGCCTCAATCTTATGGCGAGATTCCGCGCATCGTGAAACCGCCGCAAAATCCCTACAGGTCACGGCACAATCACTGAAAAAACTTGGCATCACAGACGAAATTATTGCTGAGCCTGTTGGTGCAGCACACCGCGACCACCCCACGACCTTCATTCGGGTTGGGGATGCGATTGAAAAGCATCTGAATAGCCTTGGCAGTCTTTCCAATGAAGACTTGATTGCTGCCCGTTGGCAACGGTATTTGAAGCTTAATGCTGCATAAGACTGGCAAATGGAAGCATCCCGATGACGCTCGTCACCGCTGCCTATCAGGACAGAATCAATAGCGGAGAATTACACCCTGATCCAGCGCAAGAGCAGGTGATTACGACTCTGGCAGAGCTGGAAACACGTCTACTGACCCATAGCGCTACCCAAAACACGGGCTTTCTATCAAAAATACTTAAAAATCAGAACCATGCCCCAAAGGGTTTATATATTTACGGCGGCGTTGGACGTGGTAAATCGCTATTGATGGATTGCTTCGCTG
>JAHDDM010000128.1 GCA_020629355.1 Rhodospirillaceae bacterium | reverse complement strand
TTTATCGCTCGCGCCTGTCGGCCTTACGGCCTAGGCTCCGCGGGGGCGGCGCATACGCGCCGGTCGCGCCTTGCGCTCCTATAGCCTATGTCATATGATCATTTTATATGACATAGGCTATATATCGCGTTATTTCTGTATTTTTCTCCATCATCACCTGTAGCAGTAGGCATTTTACCTTTACGAGGTAAAAATTTTATATAAAACAACGAGATAAACGACTTTCCTGTGAGATGTAGTAAACTGTAGTACGATGGGCAGAATAGGCTAGGTAATGTCGTCAATCTTCATCCTGATAGCTTTCCAGACTAGGGCAAGAACAGACCAGATTCCGATCACCGTAGACATTATCGATACGCGAGACTGGCGGCCAGTATTTACCGTCTATTCCCGCTGGGAACACGCCTTCTTTGCGGGTATAGGGGTGTTTCCAGTCGTCTTCTGCCATATAATGCGCGGTATGCGGTGCATTGATCAAAGGATTATCGTCCTTAGGCCAAATACCTTGCGCAACCTGTTGAATTTCACCATGAATCGCAATCATGGCAGAGCAGAAACGCTCGATTTCTTCCAGTGTTTCAGATTCCGTGGGTTCGATCATCAGCGTTCCAGTGACTGGAAAAGACATGGTGGGGGCATGAAAGCCGTAGTCCATCAAACGCTTGGCAATGTCTTCGTTGGAAATACCTGTTTCTTCCTTTAGGGGGCGAATATCGATGATACATTCATGCGCAACATAGCCATTCAGCCCCGAATACAGCACAGGATAATACGAATCCAGACGTTTCGCGATATAGTTCGCGCCCAAAATCGCGACTTTGGTGGCGCAGCGCAAGCCTTGCTCGCCCATCATGGCGATATAGCACCAGCTAATCGGCAGAATACCTGCACTGCCACTCGCAGCAGCGGCAACCGCCCCATCGTTGGCCTGTAGCGGATCACCAGGTAAGAAATCTTTCAGATGCTCAGCAACGCCGATAGGCCCAACACCAGGGCCGCCGCCGCCATGCGGGATACAGAAAGTCTTATGCAGATTCAAATGGCTGACATCCGCGCCAATTTCTGGCAGCGACACCAGCCCGATTAAGGCATTCAGGTTCGCACCATCGACATAGACCTGTCCACCATGTTGATGCACCAAGTCACAGACCTTACGGACATGAACCTCGAACACGCCATGAGTCGAGGGATAGGTGATCATCAATGCCGCGAGTGCATCACTGTGCTTTTCGGCTTTCACCGTAAGGTCTTCGAGGTCAATATTGCCCTCAAGGTCGCAAGCCACGACAACAACTTTCATGCCTGCCATCACAGCAGAGGCGGGGTTTGTGCCATGTGCAGAAGACGGGATCAGGCAAATATTGCGCTGAGCTTCACCGCGCGAATGATGATAGCGTCTAATTGCCAACAGGCCAGCATATTCGCCCTGAGAACCCGCATTCGGTTGCAAGGAAACCGCCGCATAGCCTGTTAAGGTACAGAGCCAACTGGCCAATTCCCGCATAAGCTGGCGATAGCCTCGCGCCTGATTTGCCGGCGCATAGGGATGCAGGTTGGCAAATTCAGGCCACGAGATAGGGATCATCTCGGTGGTGGCATTCAGCTTCATCGTGCAGGAACCTAGTGGAATCATGGTACGGTCCAAAGCGAGGTCTTTATCAGCCAGCGCGCGCATATAACGCAGCATTTGGGTCTCGCTATGCAGCAGGTGGAAAATCTCTGCCTGCATATAAGGTGTGGCACGCTGCAAGCCCCATGGAATGGCGGCCAATTCGGGCTGTTCCTGATAGCTGCCCAACCCAAAGACCTCTGCCAGAGCATCAATAGTCGCGGTATTGTGCGTTTCATCAAAGCTTAATCCAAGCGCATTAGGAAAGCGTCTCAGATTATAACCCGCCTCAGAAGCCTCGCGGAATAGACGTTCGGTATCCGCACCCGTTTCGATCACCACGGTATCGAAAAATTCTTGATGCTGAAGCCTGTATCCTTTGGCAGCCGCACGACTGGCAAAATCGGTGGCGAGGCCATGAACATAGCGTGCGATATTGCGCAATCCTTCCGCACCATGCCACAGGCCGTAGAAGCTTGCGATAATCGCGAGTAAAGCCTGAGCCGTGCAGATATTCGATGTTGCTTTTTCCCTTCGGATATGTTGTTCGCGCGTTTGCAACGCGAGACGATAGGCAGGCTTGCCAGATTGATCAATCGAGACCCCGACAATCCGTCCAGGGATGCGGCGTTGATGCTTGGTTTTAGTGGCAAAAAAGGCTGGATGTGGCCCACCATAACCCATGGGCACGCCAAAACGTTGCGCTGAACCTACGACAATATCGGCACCAAACGAACCCGGAGATTCCAGCACCGTCAAGGCCAGTAAATCCGTCACCACAATCGCCAAACCACCTGCGGCATGAATAGCAGCAATTTCGGGGCGAATATCCCGAACCGCGCCACTACTGGCAGGATAGGAAATAACGGCACAGCAAGGCTTTTCTGGCATTTCATCTAATGCAGTAGCTTGCAGTACAGTCATGTCTAAAGGCTCGGCACGGGTGGTCATCACCCCTAGCGATTGCGGATGAATATCAGGATCAATCAACACCGCGCCTTTGTTTTTCTTGATGCTGTACGCCATCATCACCGCTTCTGCCACTGCGGTGGCCTCGTCCAGCATCGAGGCATTGGCAATCTCCATTCCCGTCAAATCACTCACCATCGTCTGGAAATTCAACAAAGCCTCAAGGCGGCCTTGGCTAATTTCTGGCTGGTAGGGGGTGTACGAAGTGTACCAGGCTGGATTTTCCAGAACCTTGCGCGTAATCACCGTAGGAGTGAAGGTATTATAATACCCCATCCCGATAAGCGAAGTCTTGACACTGTTTTTTTCGGCAATGGCTTTCAAGTCCTGCAAAACCGCATATTCACTACGTGGTGCAGGCATCATCATCGGGGATTGTCGACGAATATCTAAGGGTAAAACAGCCTCAATCAGACCATCAAGGCTGTCTTCGCCCAAAAATTCCAACATGGTCTCGGCGTCTTGTTGACGCGGACCGATATGACGGGTCACAAAATGTTCTGGCATGGTTTTTCCTTATTGTTCACGGCAGGTAAAGCATGGCGCAGCCCTAACGGGCTTTGCCTGTCGCTGGTTCTGGCAAGCACGACTGTGCGCCGCCGCGTTAGCGGCGCACCCGCGTAGGTACGATGCAGAGCATCGTTACCGTGAGCGATAATAATAAAATAAAAAAAATTACGCTTCACTTTCAATAAATTCCTTGTAGCCTGCTTCGTCCATCAGGGCGTTTATGTCCTCTGGATTGTTCGGTGTCATATCAAATAGCCACAGATCACTCGTGGCCTCAATATCTTCTGGCGCATCAACAATCGCCTGGTTTACCGCCTTCACCACCCCTGATACAGGCGCGTAAATATCGCTTGCGGCCTTGTGTGACTCAATCACCGCAACGGATTCGCCCATGGGTAATTCATCACCTTCTTCTGGCAATTCAATAAAAACAATATCACCCAACAATTCCAGAGCATGGGCACTCACCCCTACCCTGCCGTCTTCGTCAATCCATTCATGGCTTTCAGTATATCTTTTCATGGTTTTCTCCTTGATTATCGCTCAATATTGCTCACGGCAGGTTTAACGAGCTTCGCTTTGCTCGCTCTCGCCGCGGCCTTTCGGCCTAGGCGACTTTGTCGTTCTACTTGGTGTTCAATCATAGCTCTTCCTTACAACTTATCCTCGATAATATCGGTGTGGCACAAACGGTAAAGAACAGATAGTCGCAGGCAGCATCTTGCCACGAACCTGTGCAAATACCGTCTTATCTGCTGTAATTTGGTCTCGTTGCAGCATGGCAAGGGCAATCGGACAGCCTAACGATACCGAAACACCACCAGAGGTAATCACGCCTAAAACTGGACTGTCTGGATCATCATGGCCATGAATTTCCGTACCCGCCCGTGCAGGTTGTCTGCCCGAAAACTTCAGCCCAACCAAAGACTTTTCAGGTGGGCGGCTGCATTGTGCCACAAGCGTTTCTGCACCTAAGAAACCGCCAGAAACACGCCGTGCTTTCGCAATAGCAAAGCCCAAATTTGCCTCAAGCGGTGTCGTCTCAGGATCAATGTCTTGCCCCCAAAGCGGTAAGCCTGCCTCAAGCCGCAAACTGTCCCGCGCGCCTAATCCTGCTGGAGTCACCTGATCCCCCACGCATAATTCCACAACAAATTCCTCAGCTCTTTCTGCGGGAACCGAGACCTCAAAGCCGTCTTCGCCGCTATAGCCCTGCCGAAACACCCGAATATCTGTGTCATGCCAACGTAGTTCCTTGGTCTGCATGAAGATTAAATCCGCCGCCTCTGGTAAAAGCCGCGTCAAGACCTCAGCAGCATGAGGGCCTTGGATAGCCAGAAATGCCTGATTTTCTTGAACCTCGACCTGAATATTCGCTGGCAAATTCTGGCGTAAAAAATTCGGATCATGATCGCGCCGTGCACCATTGGCGACAATAATAACGCTATCCCCCGCATGGGATACCATCACATCATCCAATATTCCGCCATGATCATTCAACAGAAAGCTATAGCGGGTCTGACCAGAAGAGAACTTCTGAAAATCTATCGGCAAAATCGCTTGCAATGCTGCCAGAACCGCACTCATGCCCGATTCTGCCCTCAGACTAATCTGCACCATATGCGAAATATCAAACAGAGCCGC
>JAHDDM010000127.1 GCA_020629355.1 Rhodospirillaceae bacterium | reverse complement strand
GTCCCTGTCGCGGTAGAACCGCTCCCGTTTGTCCCTGTCGCGGTAGAACCGCTCCTCGCCTCTTGCACCACGGCTTCGCTTTGCTCGCTCTCGTCAAAGCTTGTAGCTTTGACGACTTTGCAATAAGAACCTTTTGAGATGTACCAACCAGACCTGAGAGGTCTGGCAAGCACGACTGTGCGCCGCGGCAAGTGCCGCGCACCCGCGTAGGCGAGATGCGGAGCATCTCTGCCGTGAGCGATAAAGATAATCCATCGCATCTACCCCATGATTGTAATGTTCAACACGCCAGAGCCAGAGGCATACAGATTCTGTCCTGCCTCTAGTTTGATATGCTCTGCCACGTCCGCCATAAGCGGCATATGGGCGTTCGGGACTGTATCCGTGCCAATTTTGGCATCGGCAGTTCCCGTCAACAGTCGAACAATCCGAAGCTGAGTATCATCTGCTGCCAGAACCAAAGCAGCAGAGCCAGAAAGGCTGGTGCTGTTGGTGTTACGCGGCGCAAGAGCCGCTATGGGTAATCCGTTGTTGTCTACAGGTAAAAGAGTCATTATTTACTGCCTTTCATATGATTAAAAATACTTGGCGTGATTTTCTCCGCCGAACGTCCGATCACATAACCACCAAGGCCAAGCTGAACAATGTCCCACAGCTTGAGGTATTCGGCCTCTGAAAGCTCTGGTGCTGCAAAGCCAAACCATCTGGCTACAATCAGCCCAACAAAGCTTAACATCGTCACAGGCCGCCAATTTGCCGCCAGCCAATGTTTGCTGGCGGCTTCGGTTTGGATAATTTTCCCTGCCGCGGCTTCTATTGCCTTTTGGTGACTCATCAGTTGTGTCATCATTTCAGCTTCGGCTTTGGCCTTGGCTTCAGGATCAGGAAACAGGTTGCTGGCGACTTTGCCTAAAATCGGCGCAAGTACGGGGATGAGGGCTGGAAGCATTATTTTGTTCCTTTCTTTATCGCTCGTTTTTTTGTTGTCGCTCACGGATATTGAACGGCTACGCCCCCAAGGGGCTTGCGACGTTCAATATCCTCCGCGAGGGCGTGGCACAATTCTTCCCTGTCGCGGTAGAACCGCTCCACGCCTCTTGTTTCCCTGTCGCGGTAGAACCGCTCCACGCCTCTTGTGCCACGGCGCACGGTCGTGCTTGCCAAAACCTCTGGTTTTGGTTGGTGCAGAAAAAAGCCTCGCTAATCTATTATGCGATACCCCAGCACGTCTTTTGCTGGATAACCCGCAACGCAGACCTGATTACTCTGATTGCCGCCAAGACATAAAATATTGCCGTTTTTGTCTTTGCCAACATAGAAACCTACATGACCCTGCCAAGCTTTCGTGCCGCGCCGAAACACCACGATGCAGCCCAAACTTGCTTTTTCTGCCGCAATACCCCAATTCAGGAAAGACCGTGCGGCAGCGCTTTTTGTGCCGCGATAGCCTGCCTGCATCAAAGCCCAATTCACAAAAGAGGCACACCATGGAACTTCATCCGTACTGGCCTTGAGGCTGGTGCTTTGATGATATTCAAGAATACGGGGATTATGTGCCTCACCCGTAATTTCAGCCGTGCCTATTTCAGCATTGCATATATCTAAAAGGGCTAATCGATTCATGTTCTTTACCTCAGATAGTTGTCTAATGCCGTTTGTGAGACAATCGGTGGATTATCTACTTCCAGTTCAGCACTGATAATGATCAAAGCGTTTGATAGTGGCTGTGCGGTATAAGGCGTGATAAAGCGTACACGGTGATCCTGCATGGCATTGCCGCTCCAGAGCTTGATCAGGAACCAATTCGCACCATCGTGCAGATAGTGCTTGAACCAGCTTTCGATCATGCCAAAAGTGGTGCGGTTCACGCGCCATTCCACGTCAATCAATGCGGGGTTTTGTGTAAACTGCCGTCTTTGACGTGCGGGACCAGACTCCATTTCGGTTCGTAGCAAAGCATTGCCTGGACGAGTCGTAAAGCGATTCAGACTTGGTAGGGGAAAGCGCGAAGGCCAGTGCAGCGTTGACATGGAAGATTGCCCTTGGTTGATACGCCGTTTCTATGCGAGAGGCGTGTCAGGGCAACAGACCGAAGAGGGCGGAAGAGTGAGATTACAGCTTCTCGCCCGTGTTTTGGTAGTAGATTTGACGGGCAATATCGCCACAATTATCGCCAAGACGCTCGATATTCTTTGCGGCGAATAAAACGTGCATGACCTCTGGCACAGTTTTATTGCTGGTGCGCATGGCCTCGATAATATCGCTGTACATGTGCATATAGTGATCATCGATCACGTCGTCGAAGATATACAGCTTCTCAGCATCGGCAACAGAGCGGCTATGGATCAGGTCTTCAAGCTGATCCAGTGCGTCTTGTCCGCTTTCTGCCAACGAGCGCATACAGGTCTGTAAATCTGTCTTGGGGATGCTTTTCATGCGCCGAACACGGCGGCAGATATTTTTAATGTCATCCCCGATACGCTCAAGGAGGCTAGAGATTTTAATCGCGCTCACAATATTGCGCAAATCAATCGCCACAGGTTGCCGCAAGGCCAACATCGAAAAGCATAACCGCTCGACTGCTAGCTGAAGCTCATCAAGGCTTTTATGCTGTTCGATCAATTCTTCAGCCATGGCGACATTGTGCGTCATCAAGGCCGTAATCGCGCGACCATAACCTAGACGCACCTTACTGGCCATTGTCGCAAGATGTTGCGCAACAGTCTCCAGGTCTTCGTCAAAAGATTTTACAGTATGTTTGGGTGTATGCATTTTCTAAGAATAGCGCAAAACTAGCCGTAACGTCCAGTAATATAGTTTTGCGTCTGTTGATGGTCAGGGTTATTAAAGATTTTTTCGGTGTTACCGTATTCGATCATCTGTCCAAGATGGAAAAAGGCGGTCTTCTGAGAGACTCTTGCGGCCTGTTGCATCGAGTGGGTAACGATAATAACGGTATATTGTGCACGAAGGCGGTCAATCAGGTCTTCGATTTTCGCGGTTGCAATGGGATCAAGCGCCGAGCATGGCTCGTCCATCAAGACAACTTCTGGCTGGATTGCAATGGTGCGTGCGATACACAGCCTTTGTTGCTGTCCACCCGACAGAGCCGTAGCGGAATTATTCAGACGGTCTTTGACCTCATCCCATAAACCCGCAAAGCGGAGACTTTCTTCGACAATATCATTCAGCTCACTCCGTTTAGTGGCAATGCCCTGAATACGTGGGCCGTAAGCGATATTGTCGAAGATGCTTTTCGGAAAAGGGTTGGGACGCTGAAAAACCATGCCGATCCGCGCACGGTGGGCTACAACGTCAAAACCATCGGCGTAAATATCTTCATCATTAAAAAACAGCGCGCCAGAAATACGGCAGTTCGGAATGGTGTCGTTCATGCGGTTAAAACAGCGCAATAGGCTGGATTTCCCACAGCCTGAAGGCCCGATAAAGGCCGTGACTTCATGGCGGTCAATGCCCAAATTGATATCAAACAAGGCTTGTTTGCTGCCATAGTGCATGTTCAGATTTTGAACGTTCAAGGTCAACATCGGCCTGTCCTTTGGTGCGATTTCACGCTGATTGGTCTCTAGGTTTGAGACCCAAATTGATCAGGCTTTCGGCAATTTGCACGGTGTTCAGTGCTGCACCTTTACGGATATTATCGGAAACCACCCACATTTGCAGGCCATTTTTGACACTTTGGTCTTGACGGATACGGCTCACGAAGACCTCATCTTGCCCCGCACATTCCATATTCGAGACAAAACCGTCGTCATTCAGGCGGTCAATCACCAATACCCCTGGTGCTTCGCTGAGTGCTTCGCGCGCGGCATCGGCACTGATCGGGTCGGCAAATTCGACATGCACGGCCTCGCCGTGACCGATAAAGACGGGAATGCGGACACAGGTTGCGGCAACTTTAATTGCTGGATCAAGAATTTTGGCGGTCTCGACACGCATTTTCCACTCTTCTTTGGTGCTGCCGTCTTCTTCCATAAAGGTATCAATTTGCGGGATCGCATTAAAAGCAATCTGGCGACTGAAACATTCGGCCTCAGCACTTTCGTTGGTGAATAATGCCCGTGACTGTGCAAGAAGTTCATCCATGGCGGCATTGCCTGCACCAGAGACAGCTTGGTAGGTAGAGACACTAATCCGCGTAATGGTGGCCAGATCATGCAGAGGCTTCAAGGCCACCACCATCTGTATGGTTGAACAGTTTGGGTTGGCAATAATGCCGCCAGGTTTGTTGTGGTGTCGGAACAGAAAATCTTGCAATTCGGCTTCATTGACCTCAGGCACCACCAGCGGAACATCCTCGTGCATCCGAAAATGCGAGGTATTATCAATGACAATCGCACCAGCCGCAGCCGCTTTTGGGGCGAACTGTGCCGATACCGCGCCACCTGGTGACGACAATACAATGTCTGTATTGCTAAAATCAAAAGTCGCCAAGTCCTGTACGGTGAGAATATCGTTTTCACCGTAGCTAATCTCTTTCCCCACCGAACGGTGTGAGGCCAAAGCCACGACTTTTTTGGCAGGAAAACCGCGTTCGGCTAAGATACTCAGGGCTTCGCGGCCGACATTGCCCGTAGCGCCAACAACTGCAACAGAATACAACATGTAATTTTATCCAAAGTAGGGGTTGGGAAAGCTTGCTTTTTAACCCCTAATCCGCGAAAAGTAAAGCGTCAGAAGGCTGGATGGCTGCACCATATAGGTGAATACTTCCATTTACCTAAGATTTCGATGCAGATAGGGGTAAAGGGCGAAATTGAGTACCG
>JAHDDM010000126.1 GCA_020629355.1 Rhodospirillaceae bacterium | reverse complement strand
CGACAAAAGTGTATAGCTAATTCTGTATAATCAAATTATACAGAATTAGCTATAGGGTAAGGTTTACAAGAGATTTTCTTCATCGCTCACGGTAAACAAGCCCCGCCTTTGGCGTGTGGCTTGTTACCTACGCGGGTGCGCTTCGCGGCTCGCCTTGCTCGCTCTCGCCTAACCCAAAAGGGCTTCGGCGACTTCGCAGCACAATCCTTTTTTGCTGAACCAACCAGACCTGAAGGGTCTGGCAAGCACGACCGGGCGCCAGCGCGTATGCGCTGCCCCCGCGGAGACGACAGGGCAACGGGCGAAGCCAGCCCTGTTCGGCGTGAGCGATCAAGACAAGAACAAAATTCTGTGGGTTTCGCAGTGCCGCCACAAGAAACCCACAGGCAAAATCAAGCTGGCGCAAAAAAGCATAGCGTTTTTGCGCCAAACAATCAATTCCGCAAATATAACCCATAAGCACCGCTACCGCCTTTGTGTGCTGGCATGGCACTTACTCCCGCCAAATTTCGCCGTATCGAAGGGTTTTCCAGCCAACGCGCCAAAGCACGATGCAAAACGCCAGAGCCTTTGCCGGTCACCACCAGCAAACAACGATGTTTTTGGCGCAAGGCACGGGCAAAAAATCGCGCAAAGTCCTCCGCCGCTTCATGCTCGCGCAAACCATGTAAATCCAGCACGGCATCAGGCTTTAGCTTGCCAGAACGAAAACGCTGTGCGCGCCGTCCATCAAGTTCAGTAAAGGTCTTCGGACTATCATGCTGAATTTTCGCCCGATTCTTTTGCTGGCGATTTTTATATTGAGGCCGCAATAAATCCTGCGCTGAAACCGCTACGGAGGGCGTGTTATCTCCGAACAGGCGATCCTGCGATTTTTTTACCAAGGGGGCTTCGGCAGGCTCTACTTTTTGTTTTTGTGTCTCAACAATCCGTGGCTCGGCACCATTATGCGATAAGGGCTTGACCTCAGCACAGAGCCGTTGCCAAAGCAGAATATCTTCATCCTGTTCCATGCTTTTTCCGTCTTGTTGTTGCTCTGTGTTTTTGTTATCACGAAATGACCGCAACCAGAGTACCTTCTGATGAAACTGATCACGGGTAGTGCCAACGAAGCCCTTGCCAAATCCATAGCTGGCCTTATCAGCAACCCTGAAAAATCTGGCGAATTCACGAACTTAACCGCCGTCGAGAAACGTCGCTTTAATGATCAAGAAATTTTTGTCCATATCGACGAAAATGTCCGTGGCGAAGACGTGACCATTATACAATCCACCTGCTGCCCTGCCAATGATAACTTGATGGAACTGTTGATTCTGGTGGATGCCTTAAGACGCGGTTCGGCTCGTTCCATAACAGCAGTCATGCCCTATTATGGCTACGCCAGACAGGACCGCAAAAGTCGTGCTCGTACGCCAATCACATCGCGCCTTGTGGCCAATATGCTCGAAACAGCAGGAGTTAATCGCGTCTTGACCATGGACTTGCATGCCGCACAAATTCAAGGCTTCTTCAATATTCCAGTGGATAATATATATGGTGAGCCACTAATTGCACGCGATATCGTCCACAAGCTACCCATCGATAATACCCTGATTGTTGCGCCAGATATGGGCGGAGTCCCGCGCGCGCGCGGCCTTGCAGACAGGTTAAATCTGCCGTTAGCAATCATCGACAAACGCCGCCTTGAGCCTGGAAAATCAAAAGTGATGAATATTATCGGTGAGGTCGACGGCAAGGACTGTGTCCTGATCGATGATATGGTCGACACGGCTGGTACACTCTGCAATGCTGCCGATGCCCTGATCGACAAGGGCGCGCGCTCTGTTCGCGCCTACGCAACACACGGAGTTTTCTCTGTTGATCACAATAATCGCTCTGCCTATGAGAAAATCGCGGCCTCGCAACTCGAAGAAATGGTGGTGACAAATTCAATTCCGCCAAAAACCGATACAGAAACTGTTGCTGATCAAGCAAAATTCCGCTATATCGACGTTGCACCATTTCTGGCTGAGGCTATAATGTGCATTCGCGATAACCGCTCCGTGTCTTCTCTGTTCAAGTGATCATGCCTTTTGATCCCGACGACAAGTAGTCAAGGAACGGTTTTTGTGCATTTTTTTAATCAAGCAAGCGCCAGAAAACGCTTAAACAATACTCTTACCTGCAATCAGGAGAACCCGAATGTCTGCTGCTATTGAGCTTCAAGCCGTCGAAAAAATTAAAAGCGGCAAAGGCTCTGCCCGCGCCCTACGCCGTCAAGGCTACCTGCCCTGTGTTGTTTACGGCGGCGGCAAAGACCCCGTAAGTATGGCGGTTGATCCTGCTGCCATCAAACAGCAGCTTCGCCGTGATACGCTATTTACCGCGATTTATGATATTATTGGTGGCAGCAAGAAAAAAGAACACGTTTTAGCCCGTGACTTACAGGTTGACCCCGTGACCGATGAATTGCTGCATCTTGATTTCTTGCGCATTACAGACAGTACACGCATCAATGTGCCTGTACCGATTCAGTTCGATAACGAAGATGCCTGCCCTGGCCTAAAAGCAGGCGGGATTCTACAGCTTGTCCGCACCTCAGCAGACCTGAGCTGCCGCGCTGCCAGTATTCCTGAATTCATCTCAGTGGATCTTAGTACGTTTAATATTGGTGATGCGATTCGTATTTCAGAAGTCGAGCTTCCCTCTGGTGTGACACCCGCGATTACGGATCGTGACTTTATGATCGCCAGTATCCAGGCGCCGAAGATTGCGGTAGAGACAGATGATGAGGAATCTGTCGAAGAAGCCGCAAGCGAAGAAGAAGCCACAAGCGACGAAAGCTAGGGGGTGTTAAGCCTCATCGTTGGCCTCGGCAATCCGGGGGCGCACTATACCGATCATCGGCACAATTACGGCTTTAGGTGGCTTGATACTCTTGCAGAGCGCGAGAATTTGCGCTGGCAGATGCGCTTTGGCGGGGCATTGGCACAATGGAATCATCGTGATGGCAAGGTCTGGCTTTTGAAGCCTCTGGAAATGATGAACCTTTCTGGTCAGGCGGTGGGTAAAGTCGCGCGGTATTATGATATTGCCCCGCAAGAAATTCTGGTCGCCTATGATGAATTGGCACTACCAGTCGGCAAGATACGCATTAAGCAGGGTGGCGGTTCTAACGGTCATAATGGCATCAAGGACATTGTCCGTCATATCGGTGCGGATTTTCACCGTCTCAGATTAGGCATTGATCATCCAGGTACAAAAGACTTGGTGCATGGTCATGTCTTGTCGAACTTTCGTGCTGAAGAACGCGGCATTGTTACTGATGTTCTGGATGATGCCTGCCGTTATGCTGATCTTTTACTGGCAGAACGTTTTAGTGACTTTATGACACGCTTAGCGCATCACGCCCCTACTGGAGACCCCCTATGAGCCTATCCTGTGGTATTGTTGGTTTGCCCAACGTTGGAAAATCAACTTTATTCAACGCCCTTGCAGGTCAAAGTGCAGCCGAGGCCGCCAACTATCCCTTCTGCACCATCGAGCCAAATGTCGCTCGAATCGCTGTTGAAGACACGCGATTAGATGAACTGGTACGCATTAATGCTTCGGAAAAAGTCATTCCAAGCTTCCTTGAGGTGGTCGATATTGCCGGTCTGGTGGCTGGGGCATCAAAAGGTGAAGGTTTAGGCAATCGCTTCCTGGGCCATATCCGCGAAGTGGATGCGATTATTCATGTTTTGCGCTGTTTTGAAGATGAGGACATTAGCCATGTTGAAGATACGGTTGACCCGATTCGCGATGCCAGCCTGATTGAGACTGAATTGATGCTGGCGGATTATGACAGCCTTGAGAAGCGCAAACCTGCCCTTGAGAAAAAAGCCCGTGGACAGGATAAAACCGCCAAGGCCATGCTGGAATTGATCGAGACGGCCTTAGAACTGTTAGGCAATGGCAAGCCGGCATTAGGAGAAGAATTTGCGCCTTTGCAGCTGATTACCTCGAAGCCGGTATTTTATGTTTGCAATGTTGCTGAAGACGATGTTGCCGAAGGCAACAATCTCACGGCAAAGGTTCATGATATGGCGCAAGAAAAAGGCAACAGTAGCCTGATTATTTCCGCCGCTATCGAAGCCGAAATAGCCAGTCTGGACAGTGCCGAAGAAAAGCAGGAGTTCCTTGCGGGACTTGGGCTGGAACGCTCAGGGCTTCAGCAAATTTTGCAACATGGTTATAGCCTGTTAGGCCGCCATACCTATTTTACCTCTGGCCCGAAAGAAACCCGCGCCTGGTCTATTGCTGTTGGTGATACCGCCGTGATTGCAGCAGGAAAAATCCACACTGATTTTGCACGTGGGTTTATTGCCGCCGCCACCATCAGCTACGCTGATTATGTATCTCTTGGCGGCGAATCACAGGCGTCTCAGGCGGGAAAACTCCGCCTTGAGGGTAAAGAATATATCGTACAAGACGGTGATGTGATCACGTTCCGATTTAATGTTTAAAGAATTTTAGGTGCAAAAATGGCACGAATAGAAAATCACAAATTTACGATAGAGGAAGCATTTAGAGAATGTTTCTATGTCGTGCCTGACTATCAGCGTGAGTACGTCTGGACAGAAAAGCAGATCACTCTACTGCTTGAGGACATTAACGAGCATATCGGCAATAACTCCTCTGAGTATTTCATCGGCACTATTCTTGTCTCCCCAAGAGACAGCGAGAAAGGCCACTTTGATGTTATCGATGGCCAGCAACGCCTTACAACGACATTCTTAATTTTGTGCGCTTTGCGCGTGTTGTTCAAAGGT
>JAHDDM010000125.1 GCA_020629355.1 Rhodospirillaceae bacterium | reverse complement strand
GAACGCGCGAGTCTGGTGAGTGGTTATCAGGCCGAATGGTTAGGCAGACGCCTTGAGGCTGTGATCATGCCAGAGCGACTGGCGAGTTTTCAACGCCATATGCCCACTCCTACTGATGCCGCAGATGAGCCTTTCCTCAGCCTTGCCATGGCAGGAACCTTGCTGAAACTGCATGTTGAGGCCGGCGATGAAATTAAAATTGGTCAACCTCTGGCGGTTGTTGAGGCGATGAAAATGGAAAATCAGCTTCTGGCGACGAAGAATACCCGTATTGCTTCCATTGAGGCCAATATTGGCGATAGCCTCAGCGCAGGTGCAATTTTGATGCACTATGCGGACTAAATATTCACCCCGCCATTCCAGAACTTCTTCTGAGACCGTTTGGCAGGCATCGTTTCCATACGCGAGGCATCGGGACTTTTTGCGCGCTGCAAAGCTTCTTTCAGGAAGCTGTAGATGGTTATATCCGCGACATTGGTGCTTTCTGATAAGGTGCGCCAGCCACGCATATTGCCTTTTGCCATGCTACGTAAGACCTCGCTGATACGGGTGCGTAGGGCGTTGCGGTGGTCTCCGAAGTCAAAATTTTCCATGGCCTGTAGAACCAGACTAATCTCTGGTGCGCTAAAGCCCGTATCGGGCAGGGGCGTGTTTCTGGTTTTTGCTGGTGTGCGCTGAAGAATCCGTAAAGCTTGGGCATATTCATCTGGCTTAGGCATATCGCGAGTTAAAGCGGGTGGGTTGATTAAGCTTCCCACGGTGCGTTGGATCAAGACAGAATCGGCGGCAGATAATGCAGATATATCACGGTTGGTGAATATCTTCAGCAGTTCGGTGCGTATTTGTGCGGGTGTTTTGTCCATGTTTTATGCTCTATTGGGCTGCCAGTTGACATCAATACCATTGCCAGAGTGCGCACCAATGCTGGCGGCATCAATGGTATAGAGCGAAGTGTCCGAGGATGCGCTGCTTAACCCCTGAATCAAGGTGCTGGAGACATCTATGTTGCCTTGCAACAGAGCGGCGTAGCCGCCACTAAAGCCAAGCCCAAGCTTCTGTTCGGCAAGCTGGTTGGTTGTGGTCATATTAACCACGCCAGAAAGACGATTGAGGATAGAGCCAGCAATATTATTGACGATATTAAAACCGTGCGAAGTTTGCCTTGAAGAAGAGGTCACTGGTGGGCTTAGGCGAATCGGTGCATCGATCAAGCCCATACTGCCCGTCACAAGACGATCCTTTGCCTGATCCATGCCATCGACAGAATCGCTGATCAGGGTTTGGAAATTGCTAAAGTGCAAGACACCATCAGATTGTAGATGCTGATAGCGATTTGTCGTGCTGTCTTCGGGCAGAGAGGTCGGCAATATTTGGCTATTCGCGCGGCTTTTCTTGAGCATCGTGTAATCACTGTACAGAGCAGGATTGATCCCGGCATTACTGTAAGCTCGAGAAATAGCCTCTGGCGCGGTTTGCGCACGGGAGAGATATTTCGTGCGGTAATGATCACCCAGTACTTGGCTTGCGGCAAGGCTGTTGCTGGCAGAACTGTTGAAGCCGAAGCCCTGACGCAAGCCGGGGAAAAATTCGCTCATGTCTCTGGAGTTTTTGCGCACAGCCTCAAGATTGATTTGGCTTCTTGGCGTGGTGATGATGAAATTGCTGTTGGCTTCGGTAGCATTATCGACAGAGCTTTGAATTCGCTGTATTTTTGCCAGCTTTGCCAGTCTTTGCTGTAGGAAATTGCTGGCGGTTTTGGCTTCGGAATTTGTGCCGATTCCAGTTTCATTGACATTGCTTGCGCGGTATTGGGTATCACCTGCCTTGCGCACCAGAATCAGGTCTTGATTGCTGTTGTAGCCAAAGCTGGCTTGCATCATGTCGCTTTTGTATAGGGCAGGCGAGGCTGCCCCCAAGATTGCGTGCCGGCGTTGCATGGCATTCAAGATACCGCGCGGCGTTTCGTTGAGACTCTGTTCGCTATTTCGGTTGGATATGTCTTGCAACAGGATGATTTCCTGGCGGTTATCTTGATAGTAATGCAGCGCGTATTCTGTGCCACGGCGCGATTTTGGCGGATAATTGCTTTCGGATGGGTTCTGTTGTTTCAGGGTAATATTCGCCAGAACATAACGGCTACCCCCACCAGTATATGACGGACTGCTATGGCCTTGAGCTTGCAGCTGTGCAAGCAATGCGCCAATACGGGCATTGTTTTGCGCTGGAAACGCTGAAGAAGTTAAGGGCTGATAACCGCGACCGTTTGCTGCAAAAGGGTTGGCTATATCACGCAGGGTATTCTGGTAGTCCTGTAGCTGCTGGTGTGCTGGCGAGAGTTTCGATGATTTATTACTAAAGGCGCGGTAATTCGGTGAATTGCGGCGGTATTGTGCATTGATCGAAGACAGATTCGCCAACTGTAGAGTCGATTGCGTAGACGCATTTCCAAGATGCGTCAAATAGGGATATGGCGTTGGCGACCCGACCATCTTATTTTGCAGTACCTGAAGTCATTGCTTTTACCCGTTCTGCTTTCTGCATAATCGGTTCATCCATTCTGAGAGAATATCGCCCCATGACCCAAAGTTTAGGGCTTGACGATTACTGTGTGAACGCCTAATTCTAGCACAATTTTCAGGTTTATGCAAAGTTAGGGATACAGATGCCAAAAGTGATCGTACAAACACCAGATGGTGCGGAACATACCGTTGATGCAGAAGTTGGTTTAAGCCTGATGGAAGCCATTGTGGACAAGGATTTGCCCATGGAAGCCATTTGTGGTGGTTGCCTGTCTTGTGCGACATGTCATGTTCATGTTGATCCAGCACAAATGGCGTGGTTTGAGGCCAAAACCGAAGACGAAGAGGATATGCTCGACCTTGCAACGAATGTCACCGATTGTTCACGCCTGTCCTGCCAGTTAAAGCTAGAAGAACGCCACGACGGTTTGCGGGTGGTGATAGCCGAAGAATAGGTTCGGCCTCGACTTGACTTATTGACGGGTGGGGCATATAGTCTGGCAATACTATTATAAAAAACTTTTTATAATATTGAAATATTAGTATTTTATTTTCACCTGAGATTCTCATGCCCGCAACATTAGACACTAAAGAACAGGTTGAAGCCCTTGCAAGCGGCGGCTATGCGTATGGTTTCAGCACTGACATCGAGATGGATCAAGCCCCCAAAGGTCTGTCCGAAGAGACGGTGCGGTTTATCTCGCAAAAAAAATCCGAACCAGAATGGATGCTGCAATGGCGTTTGAAAGCTTTCGCACGCTGGCAGCAGATGACCGAGCCAGATTGGGCGAAGCTATCCTATCCCCCGATTGATTATCAGGATGCGTATTATTACGCCGCGCCAAAATCTGATGCTGACCGGCCTGATAGCCTTGACGAAGTTGATCCGAAGCTTTTGGAAACCTACAATAAGCTAGGTATTCCCTTGCAGGAGCAGGAAATTCTGGCAGGGGTGAAGAATCGCAAGCCCGTGGCGATTGATGCGGTATTCGATTCGGTGTCGGTGGCAACAACTTTTAAGAAAACTCTCTCCGAGGCGGGGGTGATTTTCTGCCCAATTTCTGAAGCTATTCGCGATTATCCTGAATTGGTACAGAAATATTTAGGTTCAGTAGTACCCGTGACGGATAACTATTTCGCCTGCTTAAACTCTGCGGTCTTTACCGATGGTTCTTTTGTCTATATTCCTAAGGGCGTACATTGCCCCATGGAACTGTCGACATATTTCCGCATCAATGCCGAAAATACTGGTCAGTTTGAACGCACCCTGATTGTCGTGGAAGATGGTGGTTACGTTAGTTATCTTGAGGGCTGTACTGCACCACAACGGGATGAAAATCAGCTACATGCCGCGGTGGTGGAGCTGGTGGCGATGGATCACGCCGAGATTAAATATTCCACGGTACAGAACTGGTATCCGGGTGATGAAGACGGCAAGGGCGGTATCTATAATTTTGTCACCAAACGCGGTTTATGTGCGGGGCGGGAATCGAAAATCATGTGGACTCAAGTCGAGACGGGATCGGCGATTACCTGGAAATATCCTGGCTGTGTTCTGAAAGGCGAGGGCTCGATTGGCGAGTTTTATTCCGTGGCGATTACAAACAATCGTCAGCAGGCGGATACTGGAACGAAAATGCTGCATTTGGGCAAGAATACGCGGTCTCGAATTATCGCCAAAGGTATCTCTGCTGGTCATGCTGATCAGACCTACCGTGGCGCAGTCACGGTTGCCGCAGGCGCAACAGGTGCGAAGAATTTCACCCAATGCGATTCGCTGCTTATTGGTGATCAATGTGGTGCGCATACTGTGCCGTATATCACGGCAAAAAACCCTGCTGCTGAGATTGAACACGAGGCCAGTACCTCGAAGATTAGTGAAGACAAACTGTTCTATTGCCGTCAACGCGGCATTCCTGAAGAGGCGGCAGTGGGTATTATCGTCAATGGTTTCTGTCGCGAGGTGATGCAGACCCTGCCGATGGAATTTGCCGTTGAGGCACAAAAATTGGTCAGTATCAGTCTCGAAGGCTCTGTTGGTTAAAATATTGATTTTATAGGATTATTGATGCTTAAAATTTCAGATTTTCAGGTTTCTGTCGAAGAAAACCCGATTTTGCGCGGGATAAATCTTGATGTTCCTGCTGGCGAGGTACATGCGATTATGGGACCGAATGGTTCAGGCAAAAGTACCTTATGTCATGCGCTGGCAGGGCGTGATGATTACGAAGTCACTGGAGGTTCTGCCATGCTCGGAGATGTTGATCTTCT
>JAHDDM010000124.1 GCA_020629355.1 Rhodospirillaceae bacterium | reverse complement strand
CAGAACACCAACAACCGTAATGATAAAGTGCATCATGCTGCTTTGCAGGAAGATATTCACCAGAGATGCCACGACAATCCCGATCAGTCCCATGAACAGGAATGTCCCCATCCCCGATAGATTACGCTTGGTGGTGTAGCCGTAAAGACTCAGTGAACCAAAGGCTATCGCGGTAACAAAGAAGACTCGCGCGATACTGGTGTCTGTATAGATGATGAAGATATTCGCCATCGACAGTCCCATCACGGCACAGAATGCCCAAAATACGCCTTGTAATGCGCTGGCACTGAGACGGTTAATGCCAAAGCTCAACACCAAGATAAAAGCTAAAGGCGCAAGCATGACGACAAACCCTAATCCTGTTGGCGCAATTCTGCCATCTTGAATACTATAGAACAGGTTAATCAGGCTCGTATTGGCGACTGCATAGGCTACGACACCAGTTAAACCGACACCTGTGGCCATGTAATTATAGACACGAAGCATATAGCTCCGCAATCCAGCGTCAATCGCAGCAGAAGGCTGAGCCTGACGTGTATTGGTCTTATTCAAATTCAGTTGCATTTCGATGCTCCCTAATGGTGGTTAAATTCAACATTACACAGACAATATAAGGCTTAACGCGGGTTTTGCAAGTTCTTCTATGGAAATAAAAATATGGATACTTCCATTTACCTAAAATTTCGATTCAGGTATTGTTGAAATGTGCATTCGAGTACTGGAACATATTTTCCATATTTGAGGATACGAGAAAAGCATTTCGGCAATAGATGCGCGAAAGATAGGTAAAGGGGAGTGTCCATTACTCGTTGCGTAGCTGTTGGGCTTGCGGCTGTGCCAGGTCTCGCCACGCAATGAACAGTCCCATCGCCAGCGTAAGCCCCTGCCCTAAAGCAAGGATTCCCAAAGCCCCCGAAACATCAAGTACAAAGTCCGAACGCAGGCCAAAATGCACGATCCCCCAAGCAATGGCATTCCCCGCAAAGGCTGCAATAATTGCTGCAAACGAGCCTAACACAAGCAATTCCAGCGCGACAATCCGAAACAGGGTTCTGCGATCCGCGCCCACAACCCTGAGCACCTGATTTTCATAAGCTTTTTGATTTTGTACCGCAATCAATGCACTAATCAGGACAATAATCCCCACTGCCACCGAAACAGCGCCAATGGAGCGGATGGTTAAGACAAGATTGCCCAACAGCTCAGAGACCTTCGTCATTATATCCTTGAGGCGCAAGGCCGATACGTTCGGCAGTGCAGATACCACGGCCTTTTGCAAAGCAGTTTCGCGCTCTGGTGCGGTGTGGACTGTAGCAATATGTGTATGAGGCGCACCAGAAATTTGCCCTGGCGAAAGCACCATAACAAAATTCATGCTGAGATTTTGCCAGTCGATTTTGCGCAAACTGGCTATTTCAGCCTCGAAACCACGGCCAAGAATATTCATGCCTACCTTATCGCCAATTTCCAAACCAAAGGATTTAGCCGCATCATGGTCAAAAGACACCAAAAGCGGACCATTATAGTCTTCTGGCCACCACTGCCCCTCGACAATCGGGGCTGATTCTGCATTCGCCCCCGTCCAGTCTGCTGACCATGTAAAGGCGCGATCACCGCGCGTAATCCAGTCAAATTCCTCGTTTTTGGGTAATTCTGATACGGGGACTCCTGCAAGATGGGTAATGCGGCCTCTGAGCATGGCTGTGGTGGTCAATTTATTTTCAAAGGGCGCAACCGTCTCGCGAAATGTCTCAAGCTGGTTCGGTTGAATATCGATAAAGTAAAAGCTTGGCGCTTCATTTTCCAAAATTCCATCAATACGACTGGTGATATTGGTCTCAAGACTGTTGATCAGCACCAGAACGCTTAAACCTAACCCAAGAGAAACAATAACCTGCCCCGTGATTGCACCTGGTCTGGACAGATTACCCAAAACATAGCGGAGTATAAAAACCTTTGCGCTAAACCGCTTTGAAATTTGGGTTAAAAAACGCCCCGCCAGCCATAAAAGTCCTAATAGAATAATACTGGAAAAGATGAAAATTATCGCGATCAAAGGCTGTTCAGAAAAAACTGTATTCAACAGAATAAAGCCTGTCACCAAGGATGAAAAAGCTAGTATTTCAGTGGTTTTGGGCTTTTTGAATGTCAAGGCATATTGGCCTTGACGGAACAGAATTCCCGGATTGACGGCAGCAGCAGAAGTCACGATCAATAATGCGAAAACTGCCACCACCAAAAAGCCATTGCTCAAGGTATAGAAAATGGCCCAAGGCGTGATATGTGCCTCAAGTGCGATGGGCAATATATCCTTCAACAGAGGCAAAATAACCAGCAATAGCCCTCCAGCAATCGCAAGACCAACCGCAATACTGCCAAGGGTCACTGCCCCAAGCAAAATACCATATATCGCCTGTATTTCGCGCTGTGTCGCCCCAACAACCCTAAGGGCTGCAATAGACTGTATATGTGTCTGCAAGAAGCGCCGAACACCATTGCTGATACCAATACCCGCCGACAACACCGTGATTAAAGTCGACAGAGACAAGAACATCCAAGTCCGATCAAGACCATCACGGGCATTCGACATCGGATTCCTGTAGTCTCGAATACGCCAGCCAGAATCACCAAACTCTTGTTTGAATTCTGAACGCCAAGTTTCAACATCCTGATTTTCTGGCATTTCTATTCGGTAGTGGAAACGCACCAGTGATCCAGGCTGTACCAGCCCTGTATCCGCTAGGGTCTTCTGGGAAATAATAATCTTCGGACCGAACACCATCACGCCAAAAGAAGGATCAGGCTCGACACCCATCACCCCGCGAATTTCCAATACAGCCGTGCCAAGGCGTATGGTGTCGCCTACTTCCAGCCCCAAGCGATCCAACAGAACCTGCTGTACCACCACGCCTTGCTTTAAGAGTAGGAAACCAAGTTCTTCTGCATTAAACGCGACATCGCCGACTTCAAGCTGCCCAACCAGAGGATAAGACGCATCCACAGCCTTGAGTGAAACCAATGATTCTTCGGTGTTTTCTTCATTCCGCGCCATGGTGGACAGGGTGGTGACACGAGATACCCGCGCGCTGGATTTTTCTATATAGGCCAATTCTTCTGTTTCAGCCTGCCGTTGTACCAAGGTTAAGGCGATATCACCGCCAAGAATTTTGCGGCCGTCACGTTCGATACCTGCACGCACCGAATCGCCCAACATCCCCACGAGACCTAAAGAGGCAGAAGCCAGCACCAGACAGATTACCAGCAAAGCTAACCCCGAACGCGAACCGCGCCACTGTCGCCATGCGACTGAGAAATAGAGCGACTTCATCACGCCATATCCTGCAAGACACCGTCACGCATCAAGACTCGCCGCCCACAACGTTCCGCAATAGCGTGGTCATGGGTGATCAGCAATAAAGTCGTGCCCTTTTCCTCTGAGAGAGCAAAAAGAGTATCAATAATCATTGCGCCATTTTCCTCGTCGAGGTTGCCCGTGGGCTCATCCGCAAGCAAAAGCTTCGGTGCACGGACAACCGCACGCGCCAAAGCAACACGCTGCTGCTCGCCGCCAGAAAGCTGACTTGGATAATGATCAAAACGATGCTGCAAGCCAACTTCCGCCAGCATATCACGGGCTTTAATATCCGCATTGCTGATGCCAGCAAACTCCAACGGTATCATCACGTTCTCTAATGCCGTCATCGAAGCAATCAGGTGAAAACTCTGAAATACAATACCAATATGATCAGAACGCAACCGCGTCATGGCACGCTCGTCGAGTCGGCTCAGGCTCTGTCCAGCAACCTGAACCGAACCAGAACTCGGCTGCTCAAGACCAGCAGCCACCATCATAAAAGTCGTCTTGCCCGCTCCAGAAGAGCCAACAATACCAATACGCTCTTTGGAATATGCCTGAAAATCAATACCTTTTAGAACTTCAATTCGGCCTTGCGGTGCTGCAAAATCGACACGAACACCCTGCATCTCTAATGTGGTTTCTGGCATAAAAATTCGTCTCTTCAATAATCTGCAAAAAAGTTGTACCCTAACTACAGTACGCATAATAAATAGCTTTTCCTTCGCAGATATGTATTCTCTCAGACAATTTTTCAAGATTCGTATCATAATTTTGCTGCTATCCTGCTTTGGCGCTGGATACAGTTACGCAGAAACCCGTATTCTCATGCTTGGGGACAGTATTACTGCTGGATATGGCCTGCCAAGTGATCAAGCTCTGCCAGTACAGCTCGAAAAGGCTATAAACGATTCGAATATTCGTATCATAAACGCTGGGGTTTCTGGTGACACTACAGCAGGCGGTTTAGCTCGTCTTGACTGGTTACTGGCAGATGAACCGCACGCCGTTATTGTTGCACTTGGCGGCAATGATACCTTGCGTGGCATCAAACCTGAGGCAAGCCAAAACAATCTTGCAGAGATACTCAAAAAACTACAGGAAAAAAACATTCCTGCTCTGCTCGCAGGAATGCAAGCCCCGCGTAATCTCGGAGCCGAATATACCAACCGCTTTGATGCAATATTTCCGTCCCTAGCACAGGAATTCAACGTTCTATTCTACCCTTTCCTGCTGGAAGGGGTCGCGACTATTCCTGCTTTGAACCAACCCGATGGTATTCATCCGAATGAATCTGGGGTTCAACGCATCATTGCAGGAATCCTACCCGTAACACAGCAACTTATTCAGCAATGATCAAAATTTGCGGGATAAAAGATACTGAAATTTGGGATCATTGCATCAATTTAGGCGTGGAATATTTAGGACTGATGTTTTACCCGCAAAGTCCGCGCGCTATTGATCT
>JAHDDM010000123.1 GCA_020629355.1 Rhodospirillaceae bacterium | reverse complement strand
ATTTTGGCAATTATCGCCGTGTCGTGTATCTGGCGCAAGTCAAGGACGAGGCTCTATATGCCAAGGCAGAACAAGCGGCAGAGACTTTAGGATTAGCGTTTGAATACCGCTATACGGGTATGGGGGAATTGCAGGAGTTTATTCGAGAGGCGGGGAAATGATGAATATCGCTCACGGTAGACAAGCCCCGCCTTCGGCGTGTGGCTTGTCACCTACGCGGGTGCGCTTCGCGGCTCGCCTTGCTCGCTATCGCCTACGCCCGAAGGGGCTTCGGCGACTTTGCAATACAATCCTTTTTAGCTGTACCAACCAGAACCGAAGGTTCTGGCAAGCTTGGCAGCGGTTCTACCGCCGCCTTATTGGTGAATTGGTCGCTGGTAAAACCAGCGACAGACCGCCCGCCGCGGCTATGCCGCGCCCCTGTGGAGACGCGGTGCAAAGCACCGCTGTCGTGAACTATAAAGGAAATATATAAAAATGCCACAACTCACCATTGTCTATTGGCGTGATATTCCCGCGCAGGTCATCGCGGCTAAATCAAGAAGGGAGCAAGTCAAACAGCCGCTTGATGTTCGTTTTGAACAGGCCATAGACCGCGCCGCCATGAAGGGCAAGGAAAGCAGTACGGATGATTATCTGGCGCAATGGCGCAAGGTCAATATTGGCGCGTGCGAGGATGATCTCGCGGCGGTGGTCGCCGTGAAAAAAGCCGAGCTTGAGGCCGAATATGACCCCGCGCGACTGGATATTTTGGTCGCGAATGGCGGCAACGAACCGGAGTAATCTCGTATGGCCTTTGCAGCAGAAGACAATACATTTGTTCAGGTGGTGTTCACGCCTTCGGGCAAGCGCGGTATGGTGGCAGCAGGTACGTCTTTGTTGGATGCAGCACGGCAGTTAGGGGTTGATCTCGATTCAGTGTGCGGTGGGCGGGGGATTTGCGGCAAATGCGCGTGCGAGCCAGGTTTTGGCGATTATCCGAAACACCAACTGCACACCGCACCAGAGCATCTGTCTCCAGTCTCAAAGAATGAAACCCGCTATCGGGAAAAACGCGGGCTGAACGATAAATACCGTCTTGGCTGCTCGACAAAATTACACGGTGATATGATCATCGACGTGCCAGAAGGCTCGCAACGGCATCGACAGGTGATTCGTAAGGATGCGGCGGATATTGATATTCAGCTTGATACCTCTGTACGGCTATATTATGTCGTTGTGCCACCAGCAGACCTGCATAATCCTTCGGGCGATTTTCAACGTCTGAAAACAGCTCTGGCAGCAGAATGGGGTATCAGCTCTGTCGGCTGCGAAATTGAGAATATGCGCCAAGTTCAAACCGCTCTTGCGGAAGGTGATAACTGTATTACCGTGGCTTTGTGGCGGAATCCGACGGCTTGGGCAGATGGAAAATCCTTTGAAGAATGCGGCGAATTGCAACTGATCGGGGCATGGCCGAAATTTGTCGAGCGGATTTATGGCGCGGCGATTGATCTAGGCTCAACCACCATGTCGCTACATTTATGCGACTTGAATAATGGTGCGGTGGTGGCCTCAAGCGGGATGATGAACCCACAAATTCGCTACGGTGAAGACCTGATGAGCCGCGTCTCCTATGCCATGATGAACAAAGATGGCGCGGACTTGATGACCAAAGCCGTACGCGAAGGTCTGGACAAATTACTCACGGATGCCGCCAGCGAAGCGGGTATTGATGTTTCTCTGATCATGGATATTACCATCGTGGGCAATCCAGTGATGCATCATCTGCTACTGGGCTTTGATCCGATACCTTTGGGCGGCACACCTTTTGCCCTAGCGACGAATGAAGGGCTGAACTTCAAGGCCAAACATATCGATTTAAGCCTGAACCCGAACTGTCGTTGCTATGTTTTGCCCTGTATAGCAGGTCATGTCGGTGCGGATGCAGCGGCGGTAATTTTGGCAGAACGCCCCTTTGATGAAGACGCTTTGACCTTGCTGATTGATGTCGGCACCAACGCCGAAATAGTTTTGGGCAACCGTGAACGTCTGCTGGCCTGTTCGTCGCCTACAGGTCCTGCACTGGAAGGTGCACAAATTTCGTGTGGACAGCGTGCTGCACCAGGCGCAATCGAAAGAATCCGTATCGATCCAGAGACCTTCGAGCCGCGCTATTCGGTGATTGGTGTTGATCTCTGGTCTGACGAAGACGGCTTTGAAGAAGAAGTCGCCAAAATCGGCGGCGTTACAGGTGTTTGCGGCTCTGGTATCATCGAAGTTATCGGCGAATTGCGGCTTTCTGGTCTGATGCTTCTGGATGGTATCATTGATGGTCGCATGTCTGAAAAGACACCGCGTATTGTTGCGGAAGGCCGTACCTTTAGTTACATTATCCGCCATGAACCCGTGGAATTGCGTATATCACAAGCCGATATTCGCGCGATTCAACTGGCAAAAGCTGCACTGTATGCTGGCGTTCGGCTGTTGCAAGACCGCTTGGGTGCAGGGAAGAATACCATCGAGCGTATCCGCCTCGCTGGTGCATTCGGCAGCCATATCGACACCACCTATGCCATGCTGTTGGGTCTGTATCCTGATACACCCATCGAGCAGGTTACCTCAGCACGCAATGCTGCTGGAACAGGTGCGCGCATTGCACTATTGAATGTCGCCAGTCGTGCTGAAATTAACGCGGTTGTACATAATGTCGAGAAAGTCGAAACCGCCGTTGAACCCGCCTTTCAGGAACACTTTATTACTGCCATGTCGATACCTCATGCCAAAGATGGCTTTCCGAATCTTTGGCAGGTACTCAATCCCCCCAAAGAACATTTTGCCGATGCGCCTGCTGCCGATAGTGGGCGTAAAAGACGGCGCAGAAAATAACTTCAAGGAGACACCCTTTATGAGCGTAACTATCCCACAGATTCAATCTTTACTCCACGGCACAAGTCTTGAAGCCACGCCAACTTCCGCGTCTAAAGTCGAAGATTTCCGCCACCATGTCGCGGAAGGCACAACCGTCTATGTCACGTTCTTACCTGGTTCAGATTTCCAAGATACCCTTGGGGTGGTCAAACGCCTCAAGAACGAGGGAATGTATCCCGTCACACACCTTGCAGCGCGCTCTATTCCTGATCAAGAGACCTTAAACGGAATGCTTGGGGCATTGGCAGACCTTAATGCCAGCGAAGAGGTGCTGATTATCGGCGGCGGTGTTGATCAACCTGTGGGAAAATTTGATTCCAGCTATCAGATGCTCGAAACAGACCTGTTTCAAAAACATGGTGTGCAGAAAATAGGTATTGCTGGTCATCCTGAAGGCTCACCCGATATTTCTGATACTGCCATTAAAGAGGCTCTGCTGGCGAAAATCGCCTACGGCAAGGAACACAATCTGAAACTATATATCGCAACACAGTTCTGTTTCGAGGCCGCACCGATTATCGCATGGCACGATATGCTACGCGGTTGGGGCAGTGACCTGGAAATTCATATCGGCCTACCAGGACCTGCTACCATCAAGACCTTGCTGAGGTTTGCACAGATTTCTGGTATTGGAAATTCGATGCGGTTTATCAAAAAACAAGCCGCCAATGTCACCAAGCTATTGATGCAACAAGCACCAGACGAACTGATTGCAGACCTCGCGTCATACAAAATTGCCAATCCAGACACAAACATCAGCCACTGCCACCTGTACCCGTTTGCAGGTTTTGCAAAAACCGCTGCTTGGCTGGATACGGTACAAAAAGGCAATATTGTGCTGAAGAAAAAAGGCTTCAAACTTCAGGATTGACGACACCGCACTTTTTACAAGATTTTTTCAATATAATAGTGTAAACAGGCTTTTAGAAGGATAATAAATTCAATTTTAATATAGTAACGATAACTAGGAAGTTATCATCCCTAGAAATCGACTTTTCCCAGAGTGTCTGCCTGTTGCAGAGCGTTGAGTAGGGAATTGTCCGAAACTTTGGTGTAGAGCTCTGTTGTAGAGATACTCGCGTGGCCGAGTAATCGTTGTACGAGGCGTATATCCACGCCTTCTTCGATGAGCATTGTCGCGGCGGAGTGTCTGAAGCGATGTGGTGTAAGGTGCGGTTCGATCAGCAATTCTTCTGAGATGGCGCGTAGTCTTTTGCGGAGTGTTGCGGAGGTTAATCTGCTGCCACGTGCATTCAGAAACAGCGGGGCATATGCGCCGTCCTGTTGGTATCTTCCACGCCAGTAGAACCGAAAATCGTCGAGTAGTTTTTGGTTTGTGATATAGACGGTTCGTTCGCGGTTGCCTTTGCCGTGAACGCGAATTTGAGTTCCTGCGGCGGAGACGTTGGCGACATTGAGACAGGTAATTTCGCCAACGCGCATTCCAGTGACCACCATGAGTCTGGTGACGAGGCCTGTAATCTGCTCGGCGCAAAATTCTTTCGGCTGTTCTTGTGCGGGTGTACATTCCAGCAGATGTTGGGTATTTTGAAATAAAGCCGCCAGAGTTGGCCTGTCGAGAGGCCTTGGCAATCGTTGGGGGATTTTGAGGTCAAGGCGTAATCTGTCGAAGGGCGAGCAGAATGGTGGATAGTTTTCGACTTTCCAGCGATAATAGCTGCGTAGTGTTACGATACGGCGGCGGATTGTTGCGGGGCTGGCAGAGAGCTTTTCGCGGAGATGTTTTTGATAGTCGATGATGTCCCCTGCACTGATGGGGTCATCGGTGGTCAATGTACAGACGAATTTTTCAAAGGCTTTCAGGTCTTGATGATAGGCTTTGAGGGAGTGTTGGCTTAAACCAAGCTGTTCTTGACAGTAGTGGATGAATTCCTTGAGATAAATATGCTGCATGGTTTCCTCTGCAAGGTGTGAAATTGCTAGAGGATGCAGTTAAATAGCCTTGAATCAACAGTGAAAA
>JAHDDM010000122.1 GCA_020629355.1 Rhodospirillaceae bacterium | reverse complement strand
ATATAGCCTATTCGTTTAATTTTGATTGAATTATATCTTGTCCGAATAGGCTATAGGAGCGCAAGGCGCGACCGTCGCGTATGCGACGCCCCCGCGGAGCCTAGGCCGTAAGGCCGACAGGCGCGAGCGATAAAAGTGTTATAGCCTGTCTCATATAATCAAATTATACAGAACAGGCTATATTTGAAATGTAGCCTATGAAACCTGAATGTTTTTCCCCGCAAATTTTAATGCATTACAAGCTGCTGAATGCAAGGCTTTGGCTTTGTTGATGCACTCTTGATGTTCCAATTCTGGTACGCTATCGGCGACAATACCCGCGCCAGCTTGAATATGCAGCACCCCGTTTTTGATCACGGCAGTGCGGAGCGCGATACAATTATCCATATTGTCCATGCCATCGAAATAGCCCACCATCCCGGCATAGACCCCTCGGCGGGTGGGTTCGAGCTCGTCGATAATCTCCATCGCGCGGATTTTTGGCGCGCCTGAAACCGTTCCAGCAGGAAAGCCTGCCATGAGCGCATCAATCCGATGGGTATCGGGCTTTAGTGTGCCTTCGACATTCGAGACAAGATGCATGACATGGCTATAGCGTTCGATATTAAATTGACTGGTGGCAGCAACAGAGCCAATTTCCGAAGCTCTGCTGACATCATTGCGGCCTAAATCCAGCAGCATCAGATGTTCGGCGTTTTCCTTAGGGTCTGCCAAGAGTTCGGCCGCGAGGGCATTATCTTCGGCGGGTGTTGCGCCACGCTTCCGTGTTCCGGCAATCGGACGGATGGTGAGGGTATTATCACGCAAGCGCACCATCAATTCAGGACTAGAACCCGTCACCGCAAAATCGCGGCATTCCAGGACAAAAAGAAAGGGGGATGGGTTACTGCGGCGTAATTCCCGAAACAGCGCCAGAGGCGGCAGAGCGAAAGGCATCGAGAAGCGTTGTGATAAGACAACCTGAAAAATATCGCCGTCTCGGATATAGTCCTTGGCGTGCTGTACCATGGTTTTGAATTCGGCCTCAGACAGGTTGGAGTCCATCTTTTCAGGAGTAACCAAGTCGTCTTTATCCAGATGCTCTGGCAGGAAAATATCATTCGGCACGGGTCCTGCCAAGCGTGCCATTGTTGCATCCAGTCGCCCACGGGTGCGCTCTAGGGCCACGGTTGCATCGTCGTCGTGATCATAACAAATGGCCACAATCGACAGGGTGTCGGTGATGGTATCAGAGACCAGCACAATTTGTGGCCGCATCATAAATCCATCTGGGGTATCAAGAGTTGATGGGTTGGTATCGGGAATGTCCTCTGCCCAACGGATACAGTCGTAGCCCAAATAGCCCACCAGCATTGCCGACATTAACGGCAATTCGGGCGGATTTTCGACCCGTGAGGCATCAATCAGGCGTATCAGGGATGCTTTTGGTGATAAGGAGCAGGGCTGGTATGTTTCTTGATGAGGATCAGAATTTATTTCGGCGCTATTGTCGTGACATTGCCACAGTACATCAGGCTCTGTCCCCATGATGGTGTAGCGGCCTCGGTTCTCGCCACCTTGAACGGATTCCAAAAGATAGCTATAGTCCTGCCCTGCCTTCAATTTGGCATAGGTTGCCAGTGGTGTTTGAGTATCATTCAGTACCCGATACCACAACAAGGCAGCTTTTCCAGCGCGGTATTGTGCTAAGAAATCTTCGGGCGTGGACTCGGCGATAATAGGTAAAGGCATCTCAGCTATTCGTGCCATTCAGATAGGTGTACATATAGTTTAAAGCAGCACGGTTTTTCTCTAGGGGGTGTTTCGTCCGCAATGCCTGCTCGAAACCGATATACATTTCTGAGGCGACCTCGCTTTTCAGCGCAACCTGTCCCGCTTCTCTCTGTTGCTCTGTGACCGTCTCTGTGCCAAGCATGATCACCCTTGCGCCCAATTCAGACGGCAAAGCCACTGCAATTCCAGTATTAAGCGTAAACAGCGCATCAATATGCTCCTGCTCCGTCAAAGCTACTGCTTCTCCAGAGTTTTGCTGTCTGCCGTCACGGTTCACCGCTTCGGTTTCGCGTATGCTCAACTGGGTAGCCTCAGCAACAGCTTCGAGCGATTCACCGCCATTGATTCGATTCGCCAATGTACGCGCCTGTTTCAAGGCCAGTGCATATTGCTGGTCTTCACGCCATGCAGCCTCGACGGTGCTGCGAATGTCCTCCAAAGACGGAATGGTGCTTTCCACAATAGACTGTAATTCGACGAGACGATAACCGCCAGTATTGTCCTCGAACATTTCGCGGTCTCCAGCCTCAGCAAGGCTTGCGACCTGCGACTGCAACAGAGCCGCCTCGGGGTCATCAGAGTCCATCACCACATCCTGGCGCAATTTTGGCAAGCGAATATCTGCGGCAATTTCAGCTAAGGTCGCACCACCTGCCAGCAAGTCCTCGACTTGATCAACGTAGTCAAAGACCAAGTCCACCGCGCGCTCTTGACGCATCTCCGCCGCAAGAGTCTCTTGGACACTGGAAAATTCCGGGATAATCGCTGGCTCAATCCTTCGCGTCCGCACCACCATCCAGCCAAACAATCCCTCAAAAGGATCAGAGACCGCATCAATATCCAAACGAAAAGCCTGTTCTGCCAAGGCGGTATCGGCAAAATTCTCGCGGGTAATTTCGCCAAGTGCAATGGCTTCTGGTGATTGATCGGCAAAGTTCTCGGCAACTTTCAGAAAACCTTGACCATCCTGTAAAGCTAACCAGCCTTCGCGTGCCTTGGCTTCATCTGGAAACAGAATCCGCTCTACCTCGCGGCGCTCTGGTACAGAATAGGATGCCTGATTCTCGGCAAAGTATTGCTCGACTTCATCCTCGGACAATTCTACCGTTGCCGCAATATCCGCCAACGAGAGACTCAGCATCTCGATACTACGCTTTTCCGCCACCTGAAAACGTTCCTGATGATCGTCATAGAAAGTCGTTATGTCCGATGCACTCGGGGCAGGGATCGGCATCAACGGAGTCGCCAAAACCTCTAACATGCGGCTGCTACGGAAGGTTAAATCATATTGCGCCAACAGCTTGGCCTGTTCTGGCGGCACAGGCGTGCTGGCAAGCATGGTCCTGATCAGCTGATTCTGCAAAACTGTTCCACGAACCTGTTGCAGATAAAGCGGCTCGCTTAGGCGATTGCGGGCAAGGAATGTCTCGAATCGTTGCCGTGAAAAGCCACCAGAAGCATCTCGAAAAGTCGGGTCACGTTGAATTTGATCGCGAAGTTCGGCTTCTGTCACCGCCAAGCGCATCGCGGCAATCTCCTTACCCAAGGCAACTTCAAGTCCCCAACGGTCTAACACTGCGCTTTCGATAAATTGCCCTGTATTTGCGTTAATCTCGAAGTCTGAACCCAACAGACCTGTCTGACGCAAGACGGACTGAAATTCATTGGCATAGGTGGGAAAGTCTAACTCCGCATCATCAATGCGCGCCACCGTTTGCGTCTCTGGCGAAGAGGTAAACAGATCCGTCACCCCCCAAAGCCCAAAACTGATGATCAAAAGACCAAACAAAAAAAACTTCACGAATGTCGATTGCACGGATCGACGCATAGATTTCAGCATTATCAAAGACTCTTCAGGAATTGGGTTATCACTGCTTGTTTTATCGCCATTCTCTCGACTTGTCTATTTGTTCGGTGTTATATAGCATGATCAAAATGAATTGATCATGCTATAGGAGCGGTTATTTTGTATCTTCGTCGATGGTAGAACCACCGACAGGGAGCGATAATCTTCCGCCCCAGCGGAGCAATTTTGTTGCGATGGTCGGCGGTAGAACCACCGACAAGGCCATGAGGCCGATAGGCGTGAGCTATATAAAAAATACGAGATTGTTTTTATGATACGGACACAATACGGAGTCTCTCATGTCTGAACAGATGATCAAGCCCATGTTGGTTGCAAATTGGAAAATGCACGGCAGCGTGAACCGCGTGGATGACTTTTCGGCTTTGAAGCCCAATTCCGCACAAGTCGATGTGATTCTTGCACCACCTGCTGCATTACTGAATCATGCCTCAAGGGTTCTGGATGATTCTTGGCAACTGGCGGGGCAGGATTGCCATTGGGCGCAAGAGGGCGCATATACGGGCGAAACCAGCCCTGCACTTTTGCGTGAAATGGGTTGCTCCCATGTTATTATCGGACATTCTGAACGCCGCGTCTTGATGGGGGAAACCGATGAATATGTCCATGATAAGATCACTGCTGCCCTTGAGGCTGGCTTGACCCCTATCATCTGCATTGGTGAAACCCTTGCGCAATATCAGGCACAAGAGACCTTTATTACCTTGGCTTCGCAACTTTTTCACGGCCTGCCGAAAATTTCTGCTCAACACGAGATTGTGATTGCCTACGAGCCAGTATGGGCTATTGGCTCAGGTCTCACCCCTACAATGCAAGAAATTCAAGACGCACATGATCATATCCGCACATTCCTCTGCACTCACTGGAATGCGAAAAAAGGCGAGGCCTGCAAAATTCTCTATGGCGGTTCAGTCAAACCAGAAAATACCGCAGATATTTTGGCCTTGCCAGATGTAAACGGTGCATTAGTGGGCGGGGCCTCGCTTGAGGTAGCAAGCTTCGATAAAATTATCGCGGCAATAGCGGCGCTTTGACTTGCAGTTTTATCGCGCGCCTGTTAAAAACTTGAGCAGATGGATACTTCCATTTACCCAAGATTTCGTGTGCAAATTTCATAAAAAGGTGTTCTCGTGGAAACCATTGCTTTGGTGGTACATCTCCTGTTGGCATTAGCCTTGATCGGCGTTGTTCTGATGCAGCGTAGCGAAGGCGGCGCATTGGGTATGGGCGGCGGCGGTAGCGGCGCAGGATTATTCTCGGCGCGTGGCA
>JAHDDM010000121.1 GCA_020629355.1 Rhodospirillaceae bacterium | reverse complement strand
AAAACCAGAACGCCAGACCACGCAATCGACGGCTCAGATGAATGGCATAATTACTGGGATTCCAATGATTTTGCTTGATCGCATCCAGATATACCGCCCGTTGGGCATGGGCAGCGGCGGCATATTCTGGCGCACGGTACACCAAAGCACAACTGTCATAGGGCGCAAACAGCCATTTATGCGGATCGATGATGAAACTATCGCTCAGCTCAAGACCCGGAAAAAGCTCCCGCACCGAAGAAGCCGCTAGCGCGCCTAAACCGTATGCTCCGTCAATATGCAACCAGATACCGCGCGGCTTGGCATAGGCAGAAATGGCGGTAAAGTCATCTATTGCACCGCAATTTGTCGCACCCGCATTGCCCACAATCGCAAAAACGGCTTCTGGCTCAGGAACAAGCGTTTCGAGCAAGTCCACCCGCATTCTGCCGTAGTCATCACTAGGAATCGTGATCACATCCGCATCCATCACCTTTGCTGCACTGACTATGCTGGAATGCGATTCCGCACTGCACACCAGAGCCCACCTTTGTGGCCTTGTACCCAAGGTTATTTGGCGGTGCTCCCGTGCAGCAACTAAAGCACTGAGATTCCCGCTCGTGCCGCCAGCCACAAATGTTCCCCCTGCCGCCTTGGGATAGCCTGCACAATCTGCCAACCAACGCAAAGCCTGATTTTCGGCCTGAATCGCTCCTGCTGCGTTATCCCAATTCCCACCAAAAACATTCAAGGCCGCCACTGCGGCCTCGAACGCAAGCCCCGTTGTGCTGGGACTGGCGGCAACAAAGGCAAAATTCATCGCATCCTCGTTGACCCGCGTGGTCGGCACGATGGTTTCTTGAAAATGCGCTAAGGCCGCATCCGCACCAATACCTGTGGGCGTAATAGCCTCAGGCAACATCGGGTGTGTCACACCAGCGCGCCAACCGCCAGATTTTGGATCAGGATCACTGCATACCCGTGCCTCTGACCAGGTAAAAATACGGTGGACTAAATCGGCATCAAAACTTAACGGCCTATTATTCAACGATTTTTTCCTTTACTCCAACCGCAAGACACCGTGCCGTCTGTGGTGATCACAACAGGGCGTTTGATCAGGCTCGGATACTGCTGCATCAAAGCTATCGGATCAGAGTTCCGTTCTGCCTCTGTCAAGTTACGCCAAGTCGTCGAGCGGCGATTCAACAGACCATCACCAACAATAGCCCACCAGTTTGCTATCATCTCAGAAGGCAGCCTTTCCGCCCGAATGTCTTTGAATTCAACCTCAGTCCCCTCAAGCGCGAGGGCCTTCAATGCAACACGGCATGTGTCGCAATTTTTCAAACCATACAGAATCATTGGCTTATCCGTAAAGAACGTTTCTGTCGTCCCGCAACATCAGAGATATACTGCCAAGCCACCCTGCCCGATAGTCCACCACGTTCACGCGACCATTGCAGAGCCTCGGCACGGTTGTCTTCGTTTTCCAATGACCAGTTGAGTTGAAAATACGCTGCATAACTTTCGAGTATCGCCAAATAGTCCTCTTGATTGATCCGATGAAAGCCCACCCATAGACCAAAACGATCCGTCAAAGACAAACGTTCATCGCGCAATTCACCATGATGAATTACCGTCTGCACCTCGTTTTCTGACATTTCCCGCGTCATCAAATGACGGCGGTTTGAGGTTGCATAAAACACCACGCGCCCCGTCACATTCATCAGGCTACCATCCAGCACCGATTTCAGCGATTTATACTCGTCATCACTCGGTTCGAAGGATAAATCATCGCAAAAAACAATACAGCGCCGCGTCGAATCATCAATCAAACGCAAAAGTTCGGGCAGGCTTGCCAGTTCTGAACGTGCAATCTCGATCAAGCATAATTGTGGACAGGTCTGATAAACCTCGGCACAGACCGATTTCACCAACGAGCTTTTTCCTGCGCCCCGCGTACCCCATAGCAGAACATTATTCGCCGCATAACCCGAAGCAAAATTACGCGTATTGTCCAACAGCATCTTCTTCTGCCGATCCACTGCCTTGATCAAACTTAAAGGCAAATATCCGATATCATCCATACCGCAAAGCCCCAAAGCCCTACCCTGCCAGATATAGGCCAAGGTTTCCTCGGCAAAAACCGCCGCATCTATTGGCGGCGGCGAGAGACGATCCAATGCGTCCGCAATACGCCGAAATATCTGCAATGAAGTTGCCATAGCTCAATCACCTATTCAAAAATTGCGCCGCGTGACTAACATCACATCAAAACCGCGTAAAAGAAATTTTACAATAATGCGCATAATAATCAGGTTCAACTATTGTATCAATGCCTTAAAATGTTAGATACTCTTGGCAAAATTCTTCTTTGGTCACGAATCAACCTCATGGACACTACCGCAACCAAACTTCAGAAATTTTTTGAATCTCTTCTGATTTTATATGCCGATAGCAACCCGCATACAGCCAGAAGTATGATGGGGCAGTTCAAGTCTGTCGGGCTGAGCAATGTCATTGCATTGCAGAACTCTGAGGAATGGGATCAGTCCCTGAGCAACAAAAGTCTCTTTCCCGATTTGATTATTGTTGACCGTGATTTCTTTGGCGAGCAGGCTGTGGACAGAATCGAAGCAATCCGTCACGGAAAAATTGGCTTCAACCCCTTTATCCCGATTATCGGTACGATTAGCGAGGCAAAACAATCCGAGGTGATGTCTTTTATACGTTCTGGCATTGATGAGATTCTGATACGGCCGCTTGCCATTGCCACTATCCTCAAAAGATTAAATAACTTTTCACGCGGGCGGAAACCTTTTATTGCCACGATGGACTATATTGGCCCTGACCGTCGCACTCGCGAGCAACGGGTGGCAAAAAAAGAGGACAAAGCCGTTGAGCAATCGCCAGAACGACTGGTTGATCCGCGTCCAGTGGCCGTGCCAAATTCTCTAAAATTGAAGGCAGATAAAAGCTACGACTTCGACTCGTTCAGCGCAAGTCTGAACAAAACTCAGAAAGAAATCTATAGCGAGGTCTTGCGCGGCTGTATTTTTCAGCTCATCTTCAACAGCATAGCCTTAAGTGAAGCGTCCTCTTACGACCTAAACAAAGAAACCGTGGCAAAACACGCTGATGCCATATCGGAAAATATCGATCTTACCGCCGTCATGGCGCAAAAGGCCAATGTGCTTGACGCGCGTTTTATGCGTACTCTCAATGATGTTCGCCAGACACACCAGAGTGGTATCTCTGATGATGGTTTTAATTTAAACGTAAGTCAAAAGTTGATTGATGCGGCAACAGAGCTTGCTTTAGTGGTGTACAAGCAAAACCCACCTTATCCCGTCATTACCGAAATTCGCGAATCTGCACAGAAATTTATGACTAAATTTTATCGCAACAAGGCCAAACCTGCGTGAAGTTCTGTTTCAAAGCAATATCAAAATCTGTCACAGAGACCTCTGCGCCCAAGTCCCAAAGCGAGGTTACGCCGTATCGAGCTGGATCATTGCCACAAGGCACTATTGCTGAGAAATGCTGCAAATTCGGCGAGATATTCACACTAAAGCCGTGAAAGCTTCGCCATTTACGCAATCGCAAACCTACGGCAGCTATTTTGTCTTCACGGTCATTGCGGCAGACCCACAGACCAATTCGGCCTTCGCGTCTTTCAGCACAAATATCAAAACAGGCTAAAGTGCGTATCAACCATTCTTCGAGCAGAAAAACAAAATTGCGGACATCACGCCCGCGCCTATTCAAGTCCAACATCACATAGCCAATACGTTGCCCCGGACCGTGATAGGTAAATTGCCCGCCACGACGGCTGTGAAAAACGGGAAAACGCTCTGGCTGTAATAGATCATGCGGTTTGGCACGCGCACCAGCAGTAATCAGTGCCGGATGCTCCAGCAACCAAATTTTCTCGTCTGCCCTGCCCGCAATCATGGCAGCAATATGCGCCTCCATCTCCTGCACCGCATCAGGGTACGCGATAGGCTCTGTGCTTGAGACCCACTCAATCATGGATTTTATCTAACGCCTGAACCATCCGCACATCACGCTGTGTCAAACCACCCACATCATGGCTGGTTAATGCAATACAGACATGACGATAACTTAGCGTGACATCCCCGTGGTGGTTTTGTCGCTCGAACAGCAATGCGGCCTCGGTCAAAAATGCGAATCCAGCCCGAAAATGCTGGAAAGACCACCTGCGCTCAAGTCGTCCATCAACAATAGACCACTCAGGATGCTCCGTGAGAAGCCCCGCAACTGTTCTATCGGATAAAATCTCTTTGTCCATCAACATAAATTCCTCTTGTCCAAGTGACCTCTTTTCGTATATGCAGAACCCAATGCGGTCGTGGCGGAATTGGTAGACGCGCAACGTTGAGGTCGTTGTGAACGAAAGTTCGTGGAAGTTCGAGTCTTCTCGACCGCACCACTATATAAAATAAATTATTGATTTTATTTGTTAAATGCAGGATAAAAAATTTTGAACCCCCGTTTAGACCCCCGTATATTTGATTATTGTTTGTGTTTTTTGGAAGCAAGATTATCTAATAGCAGTGTAACGGTTATTACACCAGCCGTTTATCAGTCAACGTTCACCGGAGGCTGATACTTAGTGGGGCGCACAACTGTTTTGCCGTCTTTTGTCTGGCAGGTCTCTGGCAACAAAGACTGTTTGATATAGCCAGTCTCATATAAATTGATTGAATGAGACTGGCTATAGGAGCGCGACTGCGCTACCGCCACGTATGTGGCGCCCTTGCGCTCCTATAGCCTATTCGATATAATCAAATTATACAGAATAGGCTATATTTGAAAGTGGGGGCAGGATAGTCTCTCCACTTTTACAGGGCAAGTCCACTTTCGCGGGCTGGCTCTGTGATGGTATGCATAACATTCTCCTTGCAAAGCAGATTGCGCGTCATT
>JAHDDM010000120.1 GCA_020629355.1 Rhodospirillaceae bacterium | reverse complement strand
ATAATCAATTCCTGCTCAAAATCATCAAGGGATAATCTTCATGCGATTCCCCTAGTAGCGCTATCTATTTGGCTTGTTTTTGTGCCCTCAGGCTTTTATGCTAGTGCTGTTGCAATTTCGAGATTGAATCAATGGCAGAGCAGAACAATATGTTACCCGATGCAGACGGGCATTTTGGAATTTTTGGCGGGCGTTATGTCGCTGAAACCCTGATGCCGATTCTGCTCAAGATTGAGGCCGCCTATAACGAAGCCAAGCATGATCCTGCCTTTATTGCTGAGCATGAATATTACCGCACCCACTATGCAGGTCGCCCCTCGCCTTTGTATCATGCCGCGCGCTTGACGGAGCATTTTGGCGGCGCGAAGATTTATTTCAAGCGCGACGAGTTGAATCATACTGGCAGCCATAAGATTAACAATGTCCTTGGGCAGATTTTATTGGCAAAACGTATGGGCGCAACCGAAATTATCGCCGAAACTGGTGCGGGGCAACACGGCGTTGCCTGTGCCACTGTTTGCGCTTTATTCAATATGGGCTGCAAGGTCTTTATGGGCGCAAAAGACGTTGAAAGACAAGAACCTAACGTCTTTCGCATGAAGCTACTTGGGGCAGAGGTAATTTCTGTTCATGCGGGTTCAGCCTCGTTAAAAGATGCCATGAACGAAGCCTTACGCCATTGGGTGGCGCAAGTCGATAAAGCTTTTTATATTATCGGTACAGTGGCAGGTCCGCATCCTTATCCTGCAATGGTACGGGATTTTCAGTCCATCATTGGCGAAGAGACCAGAACACAGATGCAACAGGCAGAAGGGCGTTTACCAGATGCTTTGGTGGCCTGTATCGGCGGTGGCTCGAATGCGATGGGACTGTTCCATCCCTTTCTTGCTGATGCTTCGGTGAAACTTTATGGCGTGGAAGCTGCGGGCAAGGGGCTTGAAAGCGGTGAACATGCTGCATCTCTGAGCGGTGGACAGCCAGGTGTTTTGCACGGCAATCGCACCTATCTGCTACAAACCGATGATGGTCAAATTAACGAGGCGCATTCCATCTCTGCGGGTCTGGATTACCCTGGAATCGGCCCTGAACATGCCTACCTGTTCGAGACTGGGCGCGCAAAATACGTCTCCGCCACGGACGAAGAAGCCCTTGCGGCATTTCGTCTCTGTTCTAAGACCGAAGGCATTATTCCCGCTCTTGAGCCTGCCCATGCTCTGGCTTATGTTGCAAAACTCGCCCCGACCATGCCAAAAGACTCCTTGCTGGTGATGAACCTGTGTGGACGCGGCGACAAAGACATCTTCACCGTTCAACAATATCTCTAGGTTCTCATGTCGCACTTTGATACAGACCGCCTCGCACGTTGCTTCACGCGCCTCAAAGACCAAAATCGCGCGGCCTTTGTGACCTTCCTGACCGCTGGTGATCCTGATATAGAAACCACCAATACTCTGCTTCATGCCCTGCCCGATTGCGGTGCAGACATTATCGAATTGGGCATGCCATTTTCTGATCCTATGGCGGATGGTCCTACGATACAGCGTGCTTCAAAACGGGCGTTGAATGGCGGTATGACACTAGAGAAAACTCTTGTTATGGCAAAAAGCCTACGCGAAAAACACCCCGAAACACCGATTATCCTGATGGGCTATTACAATCCGATTTATCGCTACGGCAATCAGGCTTTTCTGGATCGCATCAAGGATGCTGGCGTGGATGGCCTGATCATCGTTGACCTACCGCCAGAAGAAGATAACGAGTTGGCCATTACCGCGCTAGAACAGGGCGTGCACTTTATCCGCCTTGTCACACCCACCAGTACACCAGAGCGCATTCAGAAAATTCTACATCGGGCTTCTGGGTTTATCTATTATGTCTCGATGACGGGCATTACAGGCACTAAAGACATTGAAGTCGGCGGCATTAAAGACCGCCTTGATCAAATTCGTACTCAGTCCGAATTGCCCATCGTCGTGGGTTTTGGGATCAAGCAGCCAGAACAGGCCGCCGCAATCGCAAAAGTTGCAGATGGTGTCGTTATCGGCTCTGCCCTCATCACGGCTTTAGAAACTGGAATCACGGCTGGCAACATTCCAGCAGGAATTGAACAGGCCAAAATATCAACCCGCGCATTGGCTGCTGCCATAGCCTCTTAACAAAAAGTTATACTGATGAATTGGTTAGAAAATTTCGTTCGCCCTAAACTGCAAGCTCTGGTAAGCCGCGAACATAGTAATAGTGCCGAAAACAAATGGCAGTCCTGTCCAAATTGCGCACAGATGCTGTTTCTGCAAGAATTGCCCGCCAATCTGTATCTTTGCGGCCAATGCGGACACCATCTTCGGATGCCTGCACCAGATCGTCTTGCCAGTATTTTTGATGATGGCTACGAGACCTTGCCTGAAGTCGCCGTAACCGAAGATCCGCTGAAATTCCGTGACGAGAAACGTTATCCTGACCGTCTGAAAGCTTCCAGGGCTAAAGTACAGGCGCAAGATGTTGTCCAGAGTGCTTTCGGTACAATCGGTGGTGAAAAGGCTGTTGCTGCTGTTTTTGATTTCCGCTTTATGGGTGGCTCGATGGGCTGTGCAGCTGGCGAGGCTTTGGTTCAGGCAGCGCATCGCGCCCTTAAAGAGGAATGCGGACTGATTATCTTTACCTCTTCTGGTGGTGCGCGTATGCAGGAAGGCATTCTGTCCTTGATGCAATTACCCCGAAGCGTCATTGCCACGGAGATGCTGCAACAGGCGGGGTTACCCTATATCGTCGTGCTGTGTGACCCCACCACAGGCGGCGTATCGGCAAGCTTTGCAATGTTGGGTGATATACACATTGCAGAACCTGGCGCGACTATTGGTTTTGCAGGCAAGCGCGTGATTGAGCAGACCGTGCGCGAAACCTTGCCAGAACACTTTCAACAGGCAGAGGATCTGATTCAAAAAGGCGTGATCGATATGATCGTACCGCGTGGGGAACTCGCACAGCGTCTGGCTTTGTTGCTCCGTCTCATGGCTGGAAAGCAGAAAAGCACCGAAGAAATAATTGAAGAGAACCCTGAAACCGAACCAGTTGCGATAGAAATACTTGATGCAGAATAGCGATACCATTCTGGAACGGCTGCTAGATTTGCATCCGAAGCGGATTGATTTAACGCTGGATCGTATCTGGACATTACTTGACAAATTAGGCAATCCACAAAATCATCTGCCGCCCGTGGTGCATATTGCGGGAACGAACGGCAAAGGCTCGACACTGGCCTTTATGAAAGCCATAGCCGAGGCGGCAGGCTTGCGTGTCCATCGCTATTCCTCGCCGCATCTGGTGCGCTTTCACGAACGCATTACTTTAGCAGGGCAAACCATCCCTGAAAGCGCACTCGCGGCCTTATTAGCAGAATGCGAATCCGTACAGGGTAATACTCCGATAACCTTTTTCGAGATTACCACTGCCGCAGCATTTCTGGCCTTCTCCCGCTGCCCTGCTGATATTCTATTACTGGAAACGGGTCTTGGCGGCAGGCTTGATGCCACCAATGTTGTCCCCGCACCAGCGGTGAGTATTCTGTCAAGAATCGGGATTGACCATCAGGATTTTCTCGGCGAAACCCTTGCTGATATAGCAGCAGAAAAAGTCGCTATCGCAAAATCTGGTACTGTCTTAGTTGTCAATGACCAGCCCGAAGCAGCTATGGGTGTAATCAAAGAGTATATAACACAACATAACATCACGGGATATATCTCAGGGCATGACTGGACATTTCACCCCAACAATAACCAACAATGGCAATGGCAATCTGGCACAGAACAGCTGAACTTGCCACCACCTGCTCTATTCGGTGCGCACCAGTACGAAAATGCCGCACTCGCCATTGCAGCAGTAAAAATACTGCAAAAACAAAATTTTAACATAAGCAATCTCGATATCGCTACAGGTCTGCAACGCACCGAATGGCACGGCCGAATGCAGAAAGTCACCCAAGGCAGATGGCCTAATCTTTTACCCGATGACGTAAATCTTTGGATCGACGGTGGACATAATCTTGATGCCGCCAAAGCCCTTGCCGAAGCCATTTCAACGCTGGATGAGCCGCGCCTCATCATTGGGATGCTCAGCAATAAAGATTGTACAGGCTTCCTTGATTGTCTATCGGAATTTCTTGATCACGCGCAAAGCCTCACCATCCCCAACGAGCAGTCTGCCCTTTCCGCACAGAACATTGCCGCCCTGCACCCTGCCCTAGCCCCTGCACAGAACTTTACCTCCGCATTAGAATATGCGCGCGATAGTGGCGGCAAGAATATCATTATCTGTGGCTCGCTGTATCTGATTGGAACATTTTTAGCAGGGAACGAATCAGATGCGTAATTGGACACCGTTAATGACACTTGAAGGCCAATTTGTCACTCTCGCTCCTTTAAGTCTGGCGCACGAAAGCGACTTGATCGAAGCTGTCTTAGATGGAAACCTATATGAACTATGGTACACAACGATACCCAAACCCAAAGATATGACAGCAGAAATAAAACGAAGATTGGCTCTGGATACCATGTTACCCTTTGCCGTTCTTGATAAAACCACAGGCAAAGCGGTCGGCATGACCAGCTATATGAATATTGATCACGCAAACCGCCGCCTTGAAATTGGCTCGACATGGTATCGAAAATCGGTACAGCGAACTCCGCTCAATACCGAATGCAAATTATTATTGCTGCAACACGCCTTTGAAAGGCTCGACTGTATCGCCGTTGAATTCCGCACCCACTGCATGAACCAACAGAGCCGCAAGGCCATTGAACGCTTGGGTGCAAAATTGGACGGTATTCTACGCGCGCATATGATCATGCCCAATGGCAGCATTCGTGATACAGCCGCCTACTCCATCATCAGAAGCGAGTGGCCTGCGGTGAAGGCTGGCCTTGAACATCGATTGAAAGCCTAGATGCGC
>JAHDDM010000119.1 GCA_020629355.1 Rhodospirillaceae bacterium | reverse complement strand
CCGTGAATCGGGTCTAATATGCGTAAAGAATTCATGGGGGATATTCCTCACGGCAAACGGGATAACGGGCGAAGCCCATCCCGTTTGCCGTGAGGGATACAATCAATACACAACCACCGAACGAATCGACTCCCCTGCATGCATCAAGTCAAAGCCGCCGTTGATGTCCTCAAGCGGCATTTTATGGGTGATCAGATCATCGATGTTAATCTTGCCTTCCATATACCAATCGACGATTTTCGGCACATCGGTGCGGCCTTTAGCACCACCAAAGGCCGTGCCTTTCCACACCCGTCCCGTCACCAGCTGGAAGGGGCGCGTGGTAATCTCCGCACCAGCAGGCGCAACACCGATAATAATGCTCTCGCCCCAGCCTTTATGACAGCATTCCAAAGCTTGGCGCATGACATTGACATTGCCAATACATTCAAAGCTATAGTCCGCGCCGCCCTTGGTCAAGTCCACCAGATACGGCACAAGATCACCCTCGACTTCGGAAGGATTGACAAAATGCGTCATGCCGAATTTTTCGGCAATTTCTTTACGCGCAGGGTTGAGGTCTACCCCCACAATCATATCCGCACCCGCAAGACGCGCGCCTTGAATCACATTCAGGCCAATACCACCAAGTCCAAACACCACGACATTATCACCTGGCTTGACCTTAGCCGTATTCAATACCGCACCGATACCCGTGGTCACGCCACAGCCAATATAGCAAACCTTATCAAACGGCGCGTCTTCACGGATTTTCGCCAAAGCAATCTCTGGCACAACGGTATGCTGTGCAAAGGTTGATGTTCCCATATAGTGGTGGATTTTTTCGTTCCCTATCGAGAAACGTGAAGTGCCATCGGGCATCACCCCTTGGCCTTGCGTCACGCGAATGGACTGACACAGATTGGTCTTGCCAGAAGTACAATAGCTGCATTCACGGCATTCTGGGGTATAAAGCGGAATGACATGATCGCCAACTTTCAACGAACGCACCGCACTGCCAACCTCGACGACGACACCCGCGCCCTCGTGACCAAGAATGGCGGGAAATATGCCTTCGGGGTCTGCACCTGAGCGTGTAAATTCATCGGTGTGGCACAGCCCTGTCGCTTTCAACTCGACAACGACTTCTGTGGCCTTTGGCCCTTCGAGGTCAACCTCTTCGATGGACAGTGCCTCGCCTGCTTTCCAAGCTACTGCGGCTTTTGTTTTCATTGCCAAACTCCCCTATTGTTCGTTAAGTGTTAAATTAAATCATATTTCTGGTAAATGTTTTGTAACTGATAATTCTTCTGCATTGCAGTAATTTTTTTCTGCACTGCCTCAAGTATCCACGGCGACTGAGGATTCACCAGAATGCAAAAGTCCTTACGGGTATTTTGGTCTGGAAAAAAGATATTATTGATGTGAAACTTATGCGCGGAAATCCCAAGCATCCATTCCAGCTGCCGTCTGGTGGCGACGAATTTCTCGAATTCGCCATTCAACATGCGCGCAATGGGGATGCGATTCAGCAAATCATCCGGAGTAACATTATAATCAATATTGACCTTGCCAGAATCAGGGCTATTCATCATAAATTCTCGAACCATTTGATCGGGAAAGGCAATGACTTTTTTACGGTGAAAAGTTCTGGGAAACAGGCCAATTTCACGAATATCCGGCAAGGTAATAAAACAAATCTGATCGGTCATATAGGCAGAGCTATGCAATAGGCCAAGCCTTTCGACATCATCGTATTGCGCATGCAGGATCATATCCAAGCCGCCAAAACGCTGAAATTGCTCTTGATAAGACATTTCCTCGAGGCTTTGCGGCTTGATCACCACATAGCTTGGGGATAGCCACAATTCATTCGCCATAACCTTACCAATACTCGGTAAAATTCCCGTATCAGGAATACCAGAGCGCGTAAAAACAAAAGGCGGATAATCCGCCAAGAGGCCAATTCGCAAGTCGCCACGCTTGGACAGAAATTCTGGCGTTAAGGCCAGTGCTGGTGCCGCCAGCCCCGCTATTGCCGCCGTACCGCCAGCCAATACTGTGCGTCTGGATAATGTCATGGTCTAATGCTTTTTACCCTCAGATGTATTATCTTTAATACCCAACATCAAACGAGAGAGCTTCTCCAACAGCACCCGATGCTTTGGTGGCAAGTCATCAATCATCTGGCGTTTTTGGCGATAGACACCCATGACATCGTGCAGAATTTTCTCTCGCTCGGTGATGCCTTCGGGCAATTCATCAAGGAACTCCTGCTCAAGCACAGCGGCCTTAGGCTGTGGCGGCGGAGCAGTCGCAAGACTATCCTGCCGATTACTCAGTGCCTGCAGGTAAATCTGTTTCAGAATCTCTTTGTCGTTCATGGCTTTGACTTTAAGGTTGCCTGACTGATACTATCATAGTGTCGGCAACATCTGCAATGTTTTCACGAATTGATTGCTTTTGTTTCTGTTATCGCTCACGGCTGGGGTGCAAGCACCCCGCCTACGCGGGTGCGTGGCTTCGCCACGGCGGGCAGTCGCCCTTGCCAAAACCTGCGGTTTTGGTTGGCGTGTAACGAAAGGTGGTTTCCTGCTTGTTCGTTATCGCTCACGGCTGGGGTGCAAGCACCCCGCCTAGGCATGATGCAAAGCATCATTGCCGTGAGCGATGAAGATTTTCAATCACTAATGAGCAATCCCTCAAGCTGCCCAAGTAAGACACCACCCAATTCATCGACATTTCGGATCATCACCGAACGTTGGTAATAGCGTGTCACATCATGTCCAATACCAATGGCGAGTAATTGCACCTTATTCTGTGCCTCAATCTGTGTGATCACCGTGCGCAAATGCTGTTCAAGAATATGCGACGGATTACTGGCGAGTGTTGCATCATCCACGGGCGCGCCGTCTGAAATCACAATCATAATCTTGCGGTCTTCGGAACGAGCAAGTAGACGGCGATATGCCCAAACGAGAGCCTCGCCGTCAATATTTTCTTTCAGCAGTCCTTCCTGTAGCATCAAGCCAAGATTATTTCTGATCCGCCGATAGGGCTTATCGGCATATTTATAGATAATATGCCGAAGTTCATTCAATCGTCCAGGATGCGGGGGCTTTCCTGCTGCAATCCAGGCATCTTTCATCCGGCCACCGCGCCATGCTCTGGTGGTGAAGCCAAGAATTTCCGTGCTGACCCCGCAACGCTCCAGAGTGCGTGCCAGAATATCGACACTGATCGCGGCAATGCTGATGGGTCGCCCACGCATCGAACCGGAATTATCAATCAAGAGACTCACCACGGTATCGCGGAATGGTGCGGACTTCTCCTGTTTGAACGATAACGGCTGCTGTGGGTCAATCACCACCCGTGCCAACCGCGCCGGATCCAGCACGCCCTGTTCCAGATCAAATTGCCAAAAGCGTTTCTGTTGCGCGAGCAGACGGCGCTGTAATCGGTTAGCCAGCCGCGAGATAAGGCTTTGCGCCTGCGCGGCCTTATCATCCAGTTCTTTGCGTAAATCCGCCAGTTCCTGAGGGTTGGACAGGTCCTCAGCATCGATAACCTCGTCAAACTTTGTACTGAACGCACGGTACATACCAGAATCAATATCGTCAACATTGTCTTGCGGTTCATAGTCCGCTGGCATCATTTCGCCAGACATATCCTGATCATCAATTCGCGAATCCTCGCCGTCTTCACCATCCTCACCATCCGCGCCCGTATCCAATGGCAACATGGTCTGTTCGCGATTTTCACCCTCGTCCTGCTCCTGCTCAGCAGGGTCATCTGCCACCTCGTCATCGGCTTCATCTTCAGCATCATCCCGTGGCGCATCATCGGGAACATCATTATCGCTGAACATCTCAAGTTGACTGAGAAATTCCTGCGCCCACTGTGCAAACAGCTCTTGAGATTCCAGAATATCCTGCTGATCATCCCACGCCTCTAACGCTGGGGACAGCTTCTCACGCCACGGCGCAATCATGGCCTCAGCAGCAGCAGGCGGCGCGATTCCCAACATTTTCTCGCGCAATAACAGACGCGCGGCCTCTGGCATGTGATGCTCAGCCACTTGATGCGCCATGGCCTCAGCACTCATTTGACCGTGCATCGCACTATCCATGGCATCAACATTGCCCGCAACACCACGATACATCTGCATCCCTATTGCTTCATATCGCGCGCGCTCCAAGGCATTAAACACCGCTGCCGCATCTGAGGCGGCGGGCATGGCACGTTGATGCTGCAACGGATCGTGAAAGCGCGTTTTCAGCGCAAAGTGATCCAATTCCCCACGGACTTGAGAGACCTCTTTCGGCAACCGCCTACGGTCAATTTTCGGGGTTAATTCTGCTATCGCCTCGCGCTGGGATGCGCTAGAGTCCACCTCGGCGGCTAATGCGCCAAAACTATCCGCCAGCGATTGCTCTAACTGCTCAAGCGGATCCCGTTTAGCCATCAACCTTCTCTAAACCTGGAAGATGGGCGTTAAAACAGGTGTGATATTGTTCATTCAGCAGCACATGCTCGGTCTCATCAGACTTGTTCATAAAGGTCAAGGCAAAGCTGGCCTCAAGATTGCCCTCCAGCAAGACCGCATTCTCTGCCCAGGCAATCACGGTTCGCGGCGACATCACCGTCGAAAGCGTCCCCGCCGCAAAGGCCGTGCGCGTCAAATTCGCCATATGCACCATTGTCGGAACATCTTGCGCCACATTTTTCGCCACAGAACCTGAAGCACCCAATGCCGCAAGCTTGGCTCGAACAATCTCGGTCTCCTGCTCTGGCGCCAGATAATTCAGCCGCACCACCATGGACCAACGATCCATTTGGGCTTGGTTAATCTGTTGCGTGCCGTGATACAGTCCCGAAGTGTCGCCAAGACCAGCAGTGTTCGCCGTCGCAAACAGTCGGAAATTCGGATTGGCGGTAATGACCTCGTTTTGATCCAGCAAGGTCATGCGGCCTTCGGTCTCCAGAATACGCTGGATAACAATCATCACGTCTGGCCTGCCTGCATCGTACTCATCGAAGCACAAGGCCACCGAACG
>JAHDDM010000118.1 GCA_020629355.1 Rhodospirillaceae bacterium | reverse complement strand
ATGCGCCCCCAAAGCATTTCTTTCGGGACATCAAGATAGACGCAATCCGCCCGCTCTAACAACAAAGCACGTAATGTCGGATTGATGAATGCACCGCCGCCCAAAGCCAAAAAAACAGCACCGCGCGCAAATTGTTTGCTGATGACAGTCGTTTCTAAAGCGCGAAAAGCAGCCTCGCCCTGTTCAGCAAAGAACTTTGGAATGCTCATCCCCGCACATTTCGCTATCTCGTGATCCGTATCAATATAGCCTAAACCCGCCAACACCGCGAGTTGCCGTGCCATGGTGCTTTTGCCTGCACCCATCATCCCCAGCAAAGCAATAGGCCGATCACGCCGTGCCAGAATCGGCATCAAAGCATTGAAGCTCTGATCAATTTCAACAGAAGAATTGGACATGGTGCAACAAGAGAATTTGATGATATACTCATAATGCCACATTTATACCCTACATTGCATATAATCAGTAGATTTTTTCAGGAGTCCCCGTGTTCAAATATATTTTCATTTTCTTGCTGTTGTTGATTTTAGGTGGCGTGGCTTCGTTTGGTTTTCTTGACTTAACGCCACCTGTTGAACCTGCCAAAAAAGTCCTTCAACAATGATACGTAGTCTCTTTACTATTTTAGCAGTTGGATTGTTCGCTCGCGAGATGGCGGTTGCACAGACTATTGATCTGTTTGAGCTGCCTATGGCTGAGCGCAAAGAGCCTGTCTTAATAAAGGTAGAGGAAAAGGCTATCTCAATTCAAAGCGATAGCGATTTTACTGGTGCAATGACCATTCAGCAAAGCGGGCTGAAAGCAGACCTGAAAAGTCTTGGTGCGCCGCATCCTGGTAGTCGTGAAATTCCACCGCAGCTCTGGCAAGGTTCGGATGCACAGACCCTTAAAATTCTTATGCAGCGTCTGAAACGAAGCAATGATCCTGCCCTGATGCAGCTTATTCGTGATGTGTTGCTTGCGGAAACTGTGTTGCCACAAGGCAGTAATGATCAGGACTTTCTGCATGATCGTGTCCAAGGATTATGGAATCTTGCTTGGTATGATGATGCAGAGAGACTGATGCAGATTGCACCAGAAATCACGCCGCAGCTTGCGGAGATACGCAATACTATTGCACTACAGACATTTGATGAAGCCGCCCTTTGCCCAAGACCAGAAAATCCAGACGACAGTATACGGTCTAAAAAGCTAGAAATTTTCTGTCTGCTCAAAGCGGGTAAAAATGCTGAGGCAGACTTGCAGACAAAGCTCTTGCAGGAAATCGCACCAGAGGTTCGCCGTGATGGTTTTACCTCATTGGTCAACATGATTCTGTTGCAGGAAAGCACACGGCCGCAAGAAACTGAATTGATCATTACGCCAGAACCAGTGCATCTGCTACTGGCGCGGATGGGGGGCATTACACCGCATTTCCCTGAGGATGCTGTATTGTCGCCGCAAATTCAGGCCATGGTCATGGATGTGCCGGCACTTGGGATCGATCAACGGCTGGTACATGCCGAGGCTGCCTATGCCGCAAACGCAATAGGTATTGATGATCTGCAACGACTACAGTTTGCCAGAACATTCCGCGAGGCAGAACGAGAAAATGTCGGGACATTATTGCAACAGTTCCCGTCGCCCAATTCTCGTGCCTTGTTGACACAGGTTCTCAGCGAGCATCCTGCTCAGGCCGAATGGGTCATCACAGGATTACAACACGGTGATCAACATGGTTTATACGCACAGATGCTGGATAGTCTGATGGCCTATCTGCCAGATCAACCCTCTACGCCTCTGGCACGTGCTCATCTGGCGATACAGAATTATGCCAAGATTGATTTTCCAGAATCAGAGGATAGTCCTGCAATCTGGCCTTTACAGCAGATTATTAAGGCGCAGACTCCTCCTGAAACGACGATTGTTGACGAGCAGGATGCCTTCTTGCAAAGCCTGATTATCGAGGAAAAAACGCCTGCTGAAGAGCATTTCCAAAAGTGGCAGGATTGGCGCGCACTGTATGATTCTGCACCGCAGCAACGAGAACTGATTTTGGCTTTATTGCCGAGTCTTGACGTTGTAGTGCCAAACCTCAAGGAACCCGAAGTCGTATCGGGTAATCTTGAAGATTATGGCGAGGCTCTGTTGAATATCGTGCTGCACCTCAGTTTACCGAGCGTGGAACTTGATCCTAATCAGGTGCGCGATGCTCTGTATACGCTTGAGCATATTGGCTTTGGTGATGTCGCCAAAGCCTACGCTGCCAGACGGCTAGCCATATTGCTTGCGCCAGTATGATAGAAGCGTTCCTGGAGATGATGGCTGCCGAACGCGGCGTTGCCAGAAATACTCTGGAATCTTATGGTCGCGATTTAACAGATGTGCAAAAATATCTCTGTACAACGGAACTTATTCAAGCCAGTAGCACGGATTTACAAAATTATCTCCGTCACCTATCGGCTTCAGGGCTGCAACCAAGCAGTATGGCACGACGAAGATCGGCACTTAGGCAATTTTTTCGCTTTATAAAATCCGAAAAAGTCCGTAGCGATAATCCCGCCCTCAGCCTTGATGTGCCACGGACAAGACAGAAAGTTCCAGATTGCCTAAGTACGGATGATGTTGATCGCCTGTTTGAAGCCGCACGTCTGCCTGCTAAAACGCCAGCGAAAACCTTTGCGACTATGCGGCGGCTGTGTATGCTCGAGGTACTCTATGCCAGCGGTTTGCGGGTGAGTGAACTCCTCTGTCTGCCGTATCATCTTGGGATTGCAGAAGATGGTTTGCTCGAGGTGATAGGCAAAGGCAACAAACAACGCCTTGTTGCGCTTTCACCACGTGCTATTGCATGTTTGGATGATTACCGTAAGAATTTGAAAGAGCTGTTTGGCAGTGCGCCGAAATGGCTGTTTCCAGCGCGGGTGCAGAAGGATTCTGCCCCGTTAACGCGGCAACGTCTGGCGCAAATACTGAAAGCTCTGGCACTAGAGGCTGGACTCGACCCCGCTCGTGTTAGCCCGCATCAATTACGCCACGCTTTCGCCAGTCATCTGCTGGCAGGCGGAGCAGACCTTCGTAGCCTACAGATGCTGCTGGGTCATGCGGACATTAGTACAACACAGATTTATACCCATATCCAGGATGCACGCAAAAGCGCCTTGGTGCATTCCGCGCATCCATTGGCAAAAAGCCCATAGGCGATAAAACGCCAAGCCAGCCCATCAGGGGGTTTAGAGTTTCTGCTTCAACAGCTGATTGACCATACCAGGATTGGCTTTGCCGCCACTTTGTTTCATCACCTGACCAACAAACCAACCTAGCAGGCGTTCGTTGCCATCACGGTATTTCTGTACCTGATCAGGATTTTCTGTGATGATCTGGTCGATAATCGCTTCTATTGCGCTGGTATCAGAGACCTGTTCCAGCCCCTGTTCCTGAACAATTTGGGATGCAGACTTCCCCGTACTGAACATCGTGTCCAGCACGTCTTTAGCAACACGGCCTGAGATAGTATTCTTTTCCAGCAAACCCAGTAACTCTGCTAATCCCTCAGCAGAGACTGGCGAATCCTGCACGCTTAAATCGGCTTTGTTCAGCCGTCCGAACAGTTCCACCATGACCCAATTCACGGCAATTTTCGGGGTGACAGATGCGCACACCGTTTCAAAATAACGGGCGGTGGTTTGATCCGCCACCAGCACATCGGCATCGTAGGCCGAAAGGCCGTAATCATTTTGGAAACGGGCAATTTTTTGATCTGGCAATTCAGGCAGCTCAGACTGTACTTTGGCGATCCAGTCTTCTGTAATCGTCACAGGCAATAAATCGGGATCAGGGAAATAGCGATAGTCGTGGGCATCTTCTTTCGAGCGCAAAGACCGCGTTTCCATTTTCACCGGATCGAACAGGCGAGTTTCCTGCTTGATGCTTTCGCCAGCCTCAAGTAAAGACTTTTGCCGCCATGCTTCGGCCTCAATCGCTTGACGAATACCTTTCAGCGAATTGAGGTTCTTAATTTCCGTGCGTGTACCAAATTCTTCATTCGGGCGGCGTAGGGATATATTGACATCGGCGCGTAAAGAGCCTTGGGACATATTGACATCACATGCCCCGATATAATCAAGAATATTCGCGATTTTGCGGACATAGGCCGTGGCTTCGTAGCTTGAGCGAATATCAGGTTTACTGACAATTTCCATTAACGGCACACCAGAGCGATTCAAGTCAATATAGGAATATTGCGGATGCTGATCGTGCAAGGATTTTCCTGCGTCCTGTTCCAGATGCAACCGTTCGATACCAATAGTGCGGATGCTGCCATCATCAAGGGCAATATCAATCGCGCCTTCGCCAACAATGGGATATTCATATTGTGAAATTTGATAGCCTTGGGGCAAATCGGCATAGAAATAATTTTTACGGGCAAAAACCGAATAGGTGTTAATCTTGGCATTCAGCGCCAAACCTGCACGCACCGCATGATGCAAGGCCGCTTCGTTCAATACTGGAAGCATACCAGGCATGGCAGCATCAACGATACTGACGTGATCATTTGGCTCGCCGCCAAAGGCCGCGGAGGCACCAGAGAACAGCTTCGATACACTCAAGACCTGAGCATGAACCTCAAGTCCAATGACCATTTCCCATTCGCCAAGGTCTATATCGGTAATTTTACTCATGCCATGCTCCCCATCATAGCCCCGTTGAGGAAGGGAAACTTCGCCGCCTCTTCCAGTATCTGCCCACCGCGTAGAACGCCAGACTCGTCAAAAGGCTTACCAATCAACTGTAAACCCAAGGGCAAATTTTCTGCCGAAAGACCAGAGGGAACAGAAATCGCTGGCAGACCCGCCAATGAAGTCGGTACAGTAAAGACATCATTCAGATACATACTGATGGGATCGTCCATGTTCTCGCCGTGGGCAAAGGCCGCGCTGGGTGCAGTTGGGGTAAGGATGAGATCACATTTCTGGAAAGCATGCGTAAAATCCTGTGCGATCAGCTTGCGTACCTTTTGCGCCCGAAGATAATAGGCATCATAATATCCTGCAGAAAGCACATAGGTACCCAGCAA
>JAHDDM010000117.1 GCA_020629355.1 Rhodospirillaceae bacterium | reverse complement strand
CAGAGACGGGATATTGTCTTGATTCAATTCGACAATCCAGCCACCATCGCCATCGGGATGGACAAACACATCAGGCACGATATGGGCATTGACCGCCAGATCATAGCCAGAGGCAGGTTTGGGATCAAGGCGGCGGATATCCTGCACCATCTCGCGTAAGAGTTCCTCGTCACATTGGCATAATTTCATCAGCTTTTTGATTTTACCATCAGCGAGCAGAGGCAGATTTTGCACCAGAATCTGCATTTTCGGGTCAAGCCTGCCGTCGCTACGGAGTTGAATCTCAAGGCATTCCGCCAGATTACGCGCGAAAAGACCCGAAGGTTCAAAGCCTTGCATGGTCTTCAGCACGCGGATCATTGCTTCTTCTGTGACGCCGACTTCTTCGGCAAGCTGTTCGGTATCGCCCGTGAACCAACCGCTTGCATCGAGATGTTCGGAAAGTTTTGCGGCCAATAGGCGCTCGCTTGGGCTGTGGAAGGCAATGTCAATTTGACGCGCAAGCTTCTCTTGCAAACTGGTTTCGCGCGCGGTGCGTTCCTGCCACGGGGTTTGATCCTCGTCATACGCGCCGTCAGGGCGGGCATTGATCAAGCGATCACCATAGCCAATGTCAAAGTCATTCTCGAAATTGCTGTCCACGGCCTCAGCGGCTTCGGTATAGTCTTCGATATTGGGCGGACTGTCGCCTTCAGAGTCCTCGCTATAGTCTTGCAGTAGTCCCGTTGCGTCTGGCGCACCAGCAACATCGTCTTGCTCGCCTTGTGTCGCGCTTAAAAGCGGGTTTTCTAATAGCTGTTCTTCGATATAGTCCTGAATTTCAAGGCTGCTTAACTCGAGAACTTTAATCGCCTGCTGCATGGCAGGGGTCATCACCAGATTTTGGCTGGTTGAGAGGTTAAGTTGCTGTTTTATCGCCATGAGAAGTAGGCATTGCTGCTACAGAGTAAACTGATCACCAAGATAGACACGGCGGACATCTTCGTCTTCGGCAATCTCTTCTGGTGTGCCTTCGCGCAAAATGTTGCCGTCATGGACAATGTAGGCGCGTTGCACCATGGTTAAGGTATCACGGACATTGTGATCGGTGATACAGACGCCAATACCCTCGGCGCAAAGGCTGCTGATGCGGCGTCTAATTTCGCCAATCGCCAGTGGGTCAATGCCTGCCAGAGGCTCGTCCATCAAGACATAGCGCGGCCTGCCCGCCATAAGACGTGCAATTTCCAGCTTGCGCCGCTCGCCCCCTGATAGCGATAAGGCAGGCGTGTCAAACAGATGCCCAAGACGGAATTGTTCCAGAAGCGCATTGAGGCGGGCTTGGCGTTTGTCTGGTTTGGGTTCAAAGACCTCAAGCACCGCCAAGATATTTTCTGAAACGGTCAGGCCGCGAAAAATCGACATTTCCTGCGGCAGATAGGCCAGACCATGCCTGGCGCGCATATAGGTGGGCAAATGGGTAATATCGACACCATCCAGAACAATACGGCCAGAATCGGCTTTAAGCAAACCTGCCAGAAGATAGAAAGTCGAGGTCTTGCCCGCACCATTCGGTCCAAGCAAACCCACGGCCTCGCCGCGTTTAATCGCCATTTGAATGCCGTTTACGGCGGCTTTGTTATGATAGCTTTTACGCAAGCCAAAGGCCTCAAGCTGATTATCCACCACGACCTTAGGCATAGGGGAGTCTTGTGAGGCAGAGGGCGCAATGTCTGGAGAAAGATTCATGGGGACTTATTGCTCAGTCTTATTGTTTTCTTGGTCTTGGCGTAATTTCTCGACCATTAAACGGAGTTCTTCGTATTCTTCACGGCGAACAAAGTTCATCTGTTTGAACTTCTGTTCAACCTTTTCGGCAATGCAGGTTTGAATTTCGGCTTTCAGGCCGCGACCAAGTCCAAGAGCCGAATTTGCGGCAAATCCTAAACCTTCGAGAATATTTTGCGGAGTGCGCATGATTTTGTACTCTGTTCTTGTTTGTCGTGCTGTTTCAGGTATTTTATCATGAAAACTGCTCAAGTTATAGCGCAATCCCCATAAAACCAGCACATTTTTGGGGATATGAATTGAGTGCAAACAATGAGATATGGCCTATTCTGTGCAATCAATGTAGACAGAATAGACGATATAGAGGGGTTTCCTGAAAGGTATCCATATGATTGCTGATTTTGATCCTGTTGCCTTATCTTTGGGGCCGATTGCTGTACGTTGGTACGGATTGGCCTATCTTGCGGGTTTTTTAGGCGCATGGTGGTGGGCAAAGTACCTTATCCGGCGTTTTTCTGGCGGCCTGCATCAGGGGATTAGCCCTGAGATGATCGATGATTTTATGACCTATGCCATTCTTGGAGTCATTATTGGTGGGCGGCTAGGGCAGGTAGTCTTTTACCATCCAGTGTATTACCTTCAAAACCCCCTAGAGATTTTTATGGTCTGGCAAGGCGGCATGGCTTTTCATGGTGGTGTGATTGGAGTGGTGCTGGCGATGGTTCTGTTTACGCGCCGCCATAAAATACCCTTTCGGGCTTTTGGCGATGTGATGTGTGCGGGTGTGCCGATTGGGTTGTTTTTTGGCCGTATTGCCAATTTCATCAATGGTGAGCTTTGGGGACGGAGTACCGATGTTGCCTGGGGGGTGATCTTCCCGCACTCTGGTACGCAGGACTTGCGGCATCCTTCGTCTCTGTACGAGGCTGCTCTGGAGGGCGCAGTACTTTTCGCAATATTATGCGCACTGATTTATCGTGCGCGCGCTTTGCATTATTCGGGTATGATTAGCGGCGTGTTTTTGTTGGGCTATGGTGTTTTTCGGAGTATCGCCGAGCTGTTCCGCGAGCCAGATGCGCATATTGGCCTGTTCTTTTTCGGAACATCCTGGGGGCAATGGCTTTCGTTGCCCATGGTGTTGATCGGGGTCTGGTTAGTCGTTACTTCCAGAGCAAAAAAAATCGATGCTTAATCCATTGCAGCACGACAGCTTAGGCGGCGCAAGGCATGGTTTTTTTAGCCGTCGTGGTGGCCTGAGTACGGGTCTGTATCAGAGCCTGAATTGCGGTTTGGGCAGCGAAGATACTCTTGATACAGTGCATAAGAACCTCCACAGGGTTCAGCAATATTTGGGCGCAGAATCCCTGATGACTTTGCGCCAGATACACAGCACCCGAGTCGTTACCGTCACGGAAGATGATGATTTCAGTACCCGCCTTGAGGCGGATGCTCTGGTGACACAACAATCGGGTATTGCTCTTGGGGTGTTGAGTGCCGATTGTGCGCCGATATTATTTTCTGATCCAGTTGCGGGTATTGTTGCCGCAGCCCATGCGGGGTGGAAAGGTGCATTGTCTGGCATTGCCGAAGCTACGGTTACGGCCATGTGTGCTTTGGGTGCAGAGTGTCATCGTATTTCGGCAGTCATTGGCCCATCTATTGCCCAAGCAAGCTACGAGGTTGACGCGGATTTTCGTACAGTCTTTATGCAGAAAAATTCGGCTTTTGCGGTCTTTTTTCACCAAGGGGTTCGTGAGCATCATTACCAATTTGACCTCGAGGGCTTTCTGCTTGTACGATTGCAGGAAATGTCCTTAGGCGCGGTATCGAGCCTTGGAGTCGATACCTACCCTGAGGAGAACGGATATTTCAGTTTTAGACGGTGTACCCACCGCTGTGAGGCCGATTATGGCCGGCAAGTTTCGGCGATTATGTTGGATTGACCATGGTGCAGACAAAAAACGATCAACAGGGCCATCGACAAAGACTCCGCGAACGGTTTCGGCTGGATCAAGGTGCAACTATGCCAGATTACGAACTGTTGGAACTGGCCTTGATGTATGCTGTTCCCAGACAGGATGTCAAACCCATTGCCAAAGACCTGTTGCGGCGTTTTGGTTCTTATTCGGGGGTGTTGGGCGCAACCACAACAGAACTTGAGAGCATCAAGGGTCTTGGGACAAGCAGTATTATTTTGTTGCATCTTATCGCGGTTTCTCAGCAGCGGGCGGCAAAGCAGCAAATTCTTGATCGCCATGTCATCAGTAATTGGCAGGCTCTGTTCGACTATTGTCGTGTGAGTTATAGCGAATTACGCACCGAGCAATTCCATGCTTTACTGCTTGATCAACAGAATCATTTGATCGAAGACTTGATATTGGGACATGGTTCTGTGTCTGATATAGTGATTTATCCGCGTGAAGTTGTCAAACAGGCCTTGGATTTTCACGCACAATCGTTAGTATTGGTGCATAATCATCCTGGCGGCAGTGCGAAACCTTCAAGGGCGGATATTCAGACCACTTCGCGCTTGAAGGCTACGCTGAAGGCGGTAGATATAGTGTTGTTTGATCACTTGATTGTTGCCAGAGGCGGTGAAATTACGAGCTTTAAGGAGAAGGGAATTTTGTAAATGCCGAAACCCTTGTCTGATTCTTCTGTTGATGTTGCGCTCTGGTTTATGGAGCAGGCGACTCGCGAAGGTATTCATCTGCAACCGATGCGGCTGCAAAGACTGCTGTTTCTGGCGCAGCTGGTCTTTGCTGAGCGTCATCAAAGCGCGATGTTGATGCCGGCAAACTTTGTAATCCGCAATGGTATGCCTGTCGAGGCCAATGTCTTTCGGGTTTTTGAAAGTACGCATCCTTTGCTTGGGCGGGCGCGAGTCCCTGGGCATGTCGAGATGTTCCTTGATGAGATATGGCAGCAACGCGCTGTTGTCTCGATGCGCGGTATCGAAGAAGCGTTACGCGAGAACGCGGCCTATTGCCGTATCTTGCAACAGGGTGAAGGCAGCCAGATCACGTTCAATGACATGCGTGAAATAGCCGCATTGGAGTATCAATCGCAGGCGGTAGAGAGCGTCATGGAACAGCGTGATCCGAATAAAATCAGTAAAGAAATTCTGTCTGACGGGCGCGAGATTAAGGCTTGGTCGCCAAGGTCTATTTCGGGAAAGAGACTTTTTACTATCGAAACAATAAAGCGTAGTTAGTCTGGATGTCCTAATTATGCCACGGAAATTTTCCCGCTTTGTTGTTCCGATAGTTTTTTCTGTTCTTGTCGGCACATTTATTGGGGTAAG
>JAHDDM010000116.1 GCA_020629355.1 Rhodospirillaceae bacterium | reverse complement strand
TGCCCAAGCCTGATTTAGCTGCATGTCCAGGTTCCAGATTTACCACCAGATTTATACAGTAATCGTATCGAAGAGATGCAGATACCCTTCTCGATTGCTTTCAGCATATCATACACTGTTAAGGCTGCAATAGAAGCTGCGGTCATGGCTTCCATCTCGATACCCGTTTTTCCCGTCACCTTTGCACTGGCTTCGATTCTCAAGGTGCAGGATGTGCTGGTATCAAATTCAATACCGACGGTATCCAAGCCTAACGGGTGACAAAGCGGGATGAGACTGGCGGTATTTTTTGCCGCCATAATCCCGGCAATACGGGCGGTGGCGAGGACATCACCCTTGGCAACCTCGGCATTTAGCAGCGCATCCCACGCGGCCTGTGGCATGGTGACTTTTGCTTCTGCAATCGCCATACGTTCGGTTTCGGCTTTATGACCCACATCTACCATGCTGGCCTTGCCCTTGGCATCAATATGACTAAGTTCGCTCATGTTGCCTCTGCAATGAGATTTTGTAAGGCTACGGTGACGTTATTCTGGCGCATCAAGGATTCCCCAATCAGAAAACCCGCCGCGCCAGCCTTGTGCATTGCGCGCATGACCCCCGCATCAGCAATACCGCTTTCCGCCACCCACCATGCTCCGTTCAGTTTCGGGGCAAGTGCAATGCAGGTATGGGTATCCACCTGCAAGGTTTTCAGATTGCGGTTGTTGATACCAATAACGCTGCGTTCAGGGATCGTGCGGAGATTTTGCGCCCGTTGTAATTCTTCTGCATCGTGAATTTCAATCAGGGCATCCATGCCAAGTTCCAAGGCGGTATCCAGTAGTATTTGTGCCTGTTTATCGTTTAAGGCCGCGAGAATTAACAGAATACAGTCTGCACCTAGCGCGTAGGACTCGATAATCTGATACCGATCAATCATAAAGTCCTTGCGAATCATCGGCAGGGAACAGGCTGTGCGGGCGTTCAAAAAATCCTCATCACTGCCTTGAAAATATGGTGTATCGGTCAATACCGAAATGCAGCTTGCGCCACCAGTTTCGTAAGCTTTTGCGAGTTCTGTCGGATTGAAATCAGGGCGGATAAGACCTTTGGACGGTGAGGCCTTTTTAATCTCTGCAATGACTCCGAAACCGCCTTGTACAGCCTGAGCAGATAACGCCGCGACGAATCCTCGTGGTGGGATACGGTCTTTTGCACGCTGTAGGAGCGTCTTTTCAGAGGTCTTGGCCTTGCATTCTGTAACCCAATCGGCTTTATCCGCGCAAATTTTCGCTAACGTATCAGACATCACTCTGTCCAATTAAACCATCAAGACGCATTTTTGCTGCACCGCTATCAATGGACTCTATGGCTTGAGCCGCGCCTTCGGACAGATTTTCGGCATGGCCTGCAATGAGGAGAGATGCGGCAGCATTATAGACCACCATATCGCGGTAGGCCGATTTTTGTCCTGCCAGTAAATTCGTTATGGCACGGGCATTGTCTTCTGGTGCGCCGCCACGAACGGCCTCAAGTGGTGCGGTGGGCAGGCCAATGTCTTCGGGGTGGCTGGTGAACTCTGTAATGGTGTTGTCTTTCAGCATGGTGACATGATTTTCACCCGTGATCGACAGTTCATCAAGACCATCTGCACCGTACACGCCCCAAACAGACAGACCGCCGCGATTTTGTAGAGCCATGACCATCGGGCGCACCATATCAGGCTTGGCGACTCCCAACAGCATATTGCGGACTCGTGCGGGATTGCACAGAGGTCCAAGGAAATTGAAGATGGTTTGGATTTTCAATGCAGTGCGTACTGGCACGACATATTTCATACCTGGATGAAACATCGGCGCCCACAGGAAGGCAATATTGTGGGTATTCCAACACTGCTGAATGGCTGCATGGCTGGCTTTGATATTGACCCCTAAGGCACTAAGGACATCGGATGCGCCAGACAAGGACGAGGCCGCGCGATTGCCGTGTTTTGCAACCGTTACCCCGCATCCTGCCACCACAAAAGCCGTTGCTGTGGAAACATTCAAGGTATGTTGACCATCGCCGCCAGTACCGACAATATCTATCGCGCCCTTTTGTTCGGGCAGTGCAATCATGGCTTCCTGCATTGCCGCACAAGCAGCGGTAAGCTCTGTGACGGTTTCGCCCTTGGCATGTAGTCCCATCAAGAGGGCAGAAATTAAAATCGGGTCTTCCTCGCCCGCAAGTAGAGCCTGAAAGGCGCGATAGGCATCATCATAAGGCAGGCCGTGGCCTTCGGAGAGAACTTCAAGTATAGGCTGGATATTACTCATGGAGCTTGAGAAAATTGTTGAGCAATGCAAAACCATCGGGGCTGGCAATGCTTTCGGGGTGGAATTGCAGACCATAGAACGGTAGAGTTTTGTGCGCAATCGCCATGATCATACCTTCGGCAGTTTCGGCATGAATATCGAAACAATCAGGCAGGGTTTTCGGGTCAACGGTGAGGCTATGATAGCGTGTTGCGGTAAAGGGCGTTTCGAGACCCTGAAATAGTCCCTGTTCGTGATGGTGTATGGCGGAAGTCTTGCCGTGAAACAGTTCGGGCGCTTGGATAATTTTTGCACCAAAAGCCTGAGCCAGACTTTGATGACCCAAACAGACCCCCAAGAGCGGCACAGGGCTTTTTGCGCATAGTTCAAGGCAAATTCCAGCTTGATCTGGTGTGCAAGGTCCAGGGGAGAGAACGATAGCAGACGGATTTAACGCCAAAACATCCTGCATACTGGCCTCGTCATTGCGCAATACGTGGATATCCCTTGCACCGACTTCGCCAAGACGGTGCAAAAGATTGTAGGTAAAGCTATCGTAATTATCAATCAATACGATCATATCTACATACTCGTCACGGCTTTCAGCAGGTCACGGCGGCTAATCTGGCCAACAAATTTATCCTCTTCCAAACGATCCACCACAGGCAGACGACGATAGTGACAGGTGGTAAAGTCTTCGGTGACATCCACGATAGAAGCCGAAACATCTACGGTCTGAACATTTTTACTCATAAAGTCGCTGACCAGACCACCACGAATATTATGGTAATGCGCGCTTAAACCAAGGCGTAGGCAGTCCTTTTCCGATAACATACCCACAAGACGCTGTTTATCATCAATAACTGGCGCACCAGAAATGCGATTGCCTAACAATAGGTCAATAGCTTCAAGCATTTCCATCTCTGGCCTGAAGCAGACCAAGTCTTTCAGTGGAACCATAAAATCGCCGACAGATGTTTTCGCAACCATGATTTTGTCCTTATCGGTTGAAGTGTTCCTTTCAGTCTACGGAAAAACTTCAGTAATGAAAAGAAGATATATTTTATCGCTCACGGCAAGCATGACGGGCTACGCCTACGCCATACTGCCTACGCGGGTGCGCTTCGCGGTTCGCCTTGCTCGCTCTCGCCTTCGGCGATCTTGTAATTACAAACTTGTTAGGTTGCACCAACTATCCGTGAGCGATGTAAATTTACCTTTGTTTTGCACGTTGTTTTAAGGACAAGGCTTTCTTGATGGGTTTGCGATAACTTACCTTACGTTGGGCTTTCTTTGGCAGCAGACGAGAATTCGCACGGTGCTTCTGGCGATTTTGCGCTGGTGGGGTTTCGGCATCAAAAGGATTGTCGCCACGGCGGCGGTTCAGGCGAATGGGAATACCCTCAAAGCCGAATTGATAAATTAAGCCATTGCGCAGATAACGCAGGTACGCTTCCGGGATAGGCGTTTTATGCGCCGTAAACAGAATAAATTCTGGTGGCGACACTGCTGCCTGAGTCACGTACTTAATCCGCATACGGCGGCCTTTGACCAGTGGCATGGGATGACGCGCCAGCATTTCTTCGAGCCAACGATTCAAGACCCCTGTTCCAATACGTTGCGCGGCGCGGGTGGCTTGAAGCTCTGCTGCTGGTGCGATTTTATCGAGGCCACGATTTTTTAAGGCCGAAATGCACAGATAGGGCAGTTGACGAATTTGCGCCAACGACTTGGTGATACTGTAGCGTAATTCATCCGCCATGGCTTTGGGATCAGGGCACAGATCGGTTTTATTCACCAACAAAATCATCGGACGGCCTTGTGTTGCGCAATCTTTCGCAATCGCCAGATCACCACGGGTCAGCGGCTCATCGGCTTCCACCACCAAAGCCACAACATCCGCGCGCGCAATCGCCAGCCAAGTTTCTCGTGCTGTGGCACGGTCAAGACTATCGCGGTATTGACCATGAGAGCGCAATCCTGCCGTGTCCACCAGATTCCAACCAGGGGACTCTTCGTTTGCGGTAATCCAAGGAATTTCAATAGCATCACGGGTTAACCCTGCAATATTCCCCGTGACTTGACGCTCATAACCGAGAAGCCCGTTGATGATGCTTGATTTTCCGACATTAGGCCGGCCAAGAATCGCCAAGCGTAAAGGCCGGCCTAACTCTTTTAAGTCATGACTTGTGGGCTCAGTCTCAACGGTGTCTTCTTGTAGATTCGGCAAAATCTCCTGCATTAAATCCGAGATACCGATATTATGCGTTGCGGAAACTCTTGTCGCTGCCCCAAAACCCAAACGAAAAGCCTCAGAGGCTGAATCGCCTATCGCGCCTTCGGACTTGTTCAATAAAAGCTGAATCGGCTTATTAAACCGCCGTAACCAGCCTGCTATCTCGACATCGGCGGTTGTTACGCCTTTTTGCGCATCCAGCACAAATAGAACCTGTGCCGCATCCTGCAAGGCGCGCTCAATCAAGGTGCGGGCGCGAACATCCTCTGGATCAGTGTGCATTTGATCCAAACTTTCTTCTAATCCTGCCGTATCCACCAGACGATAGTGTACCTTGCCCCATAAGGCTTCAGCCTCTTGAAGGTCACGAGTCACCCCACGGCGATTGTGGACAATGGCTTTCTTCGCCCCAAGCAATCTATTGAAGAGACTCGACTTGCCCACATTCGGGCGACCAATAATGAGTAAAGATTGAGACATGATGGGTTATATAGCCGATTGAGGAGTTGAAGACCAGAACTTGGACACCTCTATTTACCTATCTTTCGCGCATCTAGGGGCAAAT
>JAHDDM010000115.1 GCA_020629355.1 Rhodospirillaceae bacterium | reverse complement strand
GCGCAAGCCACGGATATTGGGGTCAATAAGGCGACAAGGGCATTGTTTTCCGAGGTGTCGACCCCACAAGAAATGCTGGATTTAGGACTGGAGGGGCTGATTGCCCATATCAAAACCATTGGCCTGTTCAATACCAAAGCCAAGAATGTTATGGCAGCGGCGAAAATGCTTGTAGAGCAATATAATAGCGAAGTTCCACAAGACCGTGCGGCACTTGAGTCCTTGCCTGGAGTGGGACGCAAAACCGCAAATGTGGTGTTGAATATGGCTTTTGGGCAACCGACCATGGCGGTGGATACCCATATTTTTCGCCTTGGGAATCGCACTGGGTTAGCCAAAGGCAAAACTCCGCTTGCGGTGGAACAGGGACTGGTGAAGGCGATTCCCGCGCGCTATATGCTGCATGCCCACCATTGGCTGATTTTGCATGGCCGATATGTCTGTAAGGCGCGCAAGCCAGAATGCGGACAATGCACAATCAAGGAATGGTGCGCATATCCAGATAAAACCTAAATTTTACAACCTGTCCTGTTGCGTGCGTAGTTCTACGATAGGATCGTCATTATTGGGCGTAACATCATTATAGGTCAATAGAGTATTGGCAGGAATATCTCGTATCGCGACTGCACCATCAAGCAAACCCAGAGGAATAGCGCGTTTTTGATCAGATTCGGCGCGGGTCAGTATCCAGCCATGATAGCAGGTTTCACCGATACCATCGAGCTTCTCGCCTCTGGCTATCGCGCGTTTGGTTTTTGCGGTGGCCTCAGCGACGGGAGTAGGCCGAGGTGTCATATCCGCAACTCCGTACAATACCGCCCGGGCGCATGAAATAGGCACCTCAAGGCTGGTGAGGTGATACGGGCGATAGAAGGTATAGAAGGGACCTTCGCCAAGCACGAGATATTCCATCCGTGCGCAGAGGCGCGGACTGTCGATATGAGCCACAACGAAAACCCCAGGTGGGACACCGTGACCAATGCTGTATTCGACCACGCCGCGATGTGTCAAAATTCCGCCCGATTCTTTCGGAATATATGTCTTGTGTAATGCTTCAATTCCAATAGCTTGACCGTGCATTCCAGCAATATCTGGCAAGAGTCCTGTGGCGTTTGCCAGTGCCGTCATTTCGACCATTGTTTTTGTGCCATCCACAAATTCCGCCAGTACACGGGGATTCATGTTTTTGCTTTTGGCCTCAGGCGCAAGTTCTGCTGGAGTAATGTGGCGATTCAGCGGATTATTCTTGCCTTTCCCAGCAGCAATGACCTCGAAGCCCATATTCTCAACGAAATACACCAGTTCCATTGCCGAAGACGGTTCGTCTCCTGCTCCCAAGCTATAGACTACGCCGTTTTTACACGCCTCATGGTGCAAAAGCGCGCCGATAGTCACATCCGATTCGACATTCATCATCACCAGATGCGTACCGTGGCGTACGGCGCTCAAGCCATGTTGCGCCCCCACAGAAGGCTTGCCCGTGGCATCAATAATGGCATCAAGCGGCTCAGCACGCGCGATGAGATCAAGATCATCGGTAATGGCTACCTTGCCAGAGCATACGGTCTGCTCTAGTGCCGATAGCGTGGATACATTGACGATTCGGTCTTCTGTAATGCCAGCACTCAAGAGTTGGCCGCGAATCTTTTCAGGCCGCCGATCAGCAATAGCAGAAATCTCCATGCCTTCCAGCAAGCGCATTTGATCAATGAGGTCTCCGCCCATGCTGCCACAGCCAAACAGACCAAGACGAATGGGACTGCCCGAATCAGCGCGTTGCCGCAGGGCAGGGCGGAGAGCATGTTGGTACGGCATGAGAAACTTTGGACGCCTGAGCTGTGTTGAGGTTTCTTTTTATTACTGGCAATCATTCGGCATCTCAAGCAACTTGTGGTACAATGGGGTAATGAAATAAATTTAAGGGCAGAAAAATGTTGCCAATGCAGATGATCAATATGTTCGGTGCGGTGCGCCCGAAAGCGCGGGAGCGCGTGCCTTATGGTGATGCGCGCAAGCAGGCGATCCCCACCCCTGAGGAGGCAAAGAAGGTTTTGCTGGCTCTGGAAAATATTCAGGAGCAAAACCCTGATGATCAGGAACGTCTGGCGCAGGTGCGCGAAATCCTTGAGAGTCTTGTCGAGGGCGATGCCTCATCCTTCTTGCGTCTTGGCGATACTGAATTCGAGGAACATAACGCCTATATTGCGGAACGCATTGCCGAGCAGCAGATTGCAACTCTGGAATCGCAGGCAAAAGATGAGAGCCAAAGCTTCCTGGAGAAAAACGCTGCATTCTTCGACCATTTACGCGATGAAGGTATCAACTATGACCACTTGAGCGAAGAGCAGGTACAGGTCATGCGCTTGCGCTTGAAGGAACGTACGGTCTCTGGAAAGCTTGAGAAAAATGCCAGCCACACTTCGGGCGAGGTCTTTTATCAATATGCCCTTGGGCCAGATGACCGTTACTATAAAAGCGGCGGGATTGTCCTTGGAAGCGCGGGGGCAAAAGAAGTCGATGAGAAAGTAGCAGCGCAAGTACTTGATGAAGCTAAGGAAGAGGATTTTCTTGGGCAATTTGCGGATGTTGATGCCTTGACCATGCCCACCACTCGCCGCTCGCGCAGTAAATAGCGGATAATGCTGAATTTATTGCGGATTGCCTGTTGTACGCTTCTGGTTGCGGGGTGCTTCTATCCACCTATCACCGAATCGCCACTGAATCGCCTTCAAGCCGAGCGTGTGGTTGCGGTTGCCTATCATGGCGCGGCACAGGATACAGCAGGAGACGTACGGTCTTTAGCCTATTTTTTTGATGTTATTGATGCGCAATATTATCGCGAGGTTGATACGCTCAAGCTGGCGGATATCGCGATTGATTATCTAAACAGCACAGAGGAGAGCAATCCTGAAGCGCGTGTACAAGGTGCGCAAAAAGCGATTCTTAAAGCGCTGGATCGGCATTCGCTGTTTTTTAATCGCGAAGAATTTACGGCTTTCAAGCATCATTTGAATGGCGAATTTGTCGGTATTGGCGTTCGGATTAAACAGCATGACGAGGGCGCTATTGCCGAACCCTTACCCAATAGTCCTGCCATGCGCGCTGGAATACAGAAGGGCGATATTATTATTCGTGCAGGCAGGAAATCTTTTAAGGGTATGAATTTACAGCAAATAGTAACATCCTTGCGCGGTAAAATTGGCACAAATGTCACGATCGGAGTCCTTCGGGGTTATGGTAGAACAGAACCGCAGAAACTGGAATTCTCGTTAAGGCGCGCCCTGATTCAGCAAGTTCTTATCGAGGCCAAAACCTTGGAAGATATTGGCTACATCCGCCTTATGGCTTTTTCGGATGAAACGGATGACCAAATCGAGGAAATCCTGGAAGATTTTGAAAGGCAATCTTTACGCGGCTATATCTTCGACTTACGCGGCAATCCTGGTGGATTATTGCAACAGGCTGTCACGATTGCGGATTATTTCTTAGATAACGGCAAGATTGTTTCGGTGCAGAATCGCCACAAAGAAGATGTTTTTTCGGCTTCAAGCTATCGCTCGATTACCGAACGCCCCGTGGTTATTCTTATTGACGGTGCAACTGCCTCATCGGCTGAAATATTGGCTCTTGCCCTGTCTGATCATCAGCGCGCCAGCGTTATCGGCGAAGAATCTTTCGGCAAAGGTACGGTGCAAACTCTCTACGGACTGCATGACGACAACGGCCTGAAGCTTACCACAGCGCGTTATGCCTCACCGAATGGCACAATCCTAATAGAAAACGGCATTGCACCTGATATAGCCATTGTGGATGATCCGATCACCAGCGAAGATGAGGTGATTCAGGCAGCTCTTGCGGAATTGAGGCGTTGAGAGACGGTTTTTTAGCAAAGTTTTTGTGTTAGACCTTGACTTCTTAAGGGTTGCGTCATAAAGACTGCCTGAAATACTAAGTCTGAGTGCGTTTTAGTGACGCACGGTTTTGCTTGGTATTATATTGATCCCATGCACAAGAAAGTGATTGCAGCAGAATGACTAAGCGAATTCAAGCCAAGTACAAAATTGACCGCCGTCTTGGAATGAACCTTTGGGGGCGGCCAAAAAGTCCGTTCAACAAGCGTGAGCAAGGCCCAGGTCAACACGGTGCGCGTCGTGGCAAGCCTTCGGATTATCGTATTCAGTTGATGGCGAAACAGCAGCTTAAAGGCTACTATGGTGTGATCACTGAAAAGCAATTCCGCCGTGCATACAAAGAAGCCTTGCGTTTGAAAGGTGATACTGGCGAGAATCTCGTGGGTTTGCTGGAGCGTCGTCTCGATGCTGTGGTTTATCGTGCGAAATTTGTCAATACGGTTTTTGCCGCACGGCAATTTGTCAGCCACGGTCATATCCGCGTTAATGGCAAGAAAGTGGATATTCCTTCGTACTTGGTGCGTGTGGGTGATGTTATTACTGTCGCCGCAAGCAGCCGTGAACTGCCGTTAGTGATGGAATCGGTTTCTTCTGAAGAGCGTAATCTGCCAGAATATCTTGATGTTGACAGCAATATTCTTCAGGCGAAATTTGTCCGTGTTCCAGCTTTGGATGAAATTCCTTATCCGACAAAGATGGAGCCCAGTCTGGTTGTCGAATTTTATTCGCGCTAGAGCAACTTGATATCTACGGGTTATGCCGCAGTAGCTCAGTGGTAGAGCGCGTCATTGGTAATGACGAGGTCGAGAGTCCGATTCTCTCCTGTGGCACCATTTAGGGGTGTGTAAGTGCTTGTCGAAAGAGACACTTGCGGTAAATTGTATAAGGAACTAATCAGGAACAAAAGCCTTTTCATGCCCGCCTCTCAGATGACATTGCAGGAGATTATTCGTGCCCTGAATGCGTTTTGGGCCGAGGCTGGCTGTGTCATTCTTCAGCCGCTTGATTTTCCAGTAGGGGCGGGGACTTTTCATTGGGCGACAACCTTGCGCTCATTAGGCAGCAAGCCGTGGAAGGCGGCTTATGTTCAACCCTCAAGGCGGCCTGCTGATGGGCGATATGGCGACAACCCCAACAGATTAGGGCATTTTATGCAGTATCAGGTGCTGTTGAAGCCCTCGC
>JAHDDM010000114.1 GCA_020629355.1 Rhodospirillaceae bacterium | reverse complement strand
GATAGCCGGCTTCGGCTCTAAAAATCAATCTCTTATGTAAAGGTAGCATCCATGAACCTCAGTGAAATCCCTGCGGGTAAAAATCCACCTCAAGATATTAACGTGGTCATCGAAGTCCCACAAGGTAGTGATCCCGTAAAGTACGAATGTGACAAAGATTCTGGCGCATTATTTGTGGATCGTTTTATGCCTACCGCAATGTTTTATCCAGCGAATTATGGCTTTGTCCCGAATACTCTCGCTGGCGACGGAGACCCCATTGATGTTCTGGTAATCAGCGAATTTCCCATTCAACCTGGTGCGGTGGTGCGCGCACGTCCAATCGGCGTTCTTGAAATGGAAGATGAAGGCGGTGAAGACGTTAAAGTTCTTGCTGTGCCACATCAAAAACTCAGCAAAGCCTACGATAGCGTACAATGCTATAGCGACTTACCCGAAATTGTCCTGGCGCGCATTGTGCATTTCTTTGAAAGCTACAAAGCGCTCGAACCTGGAAAATGGGTCAAGCTTCGGGAGTGGAAAGACGCAAAAACCGCCGAGGAACTCATCAACGAGTCCGTCAAGAATTATCAGGATTAAGGTATTTTTTCTTAGGGCGTGTCGTCACGAGATGTTTTAATAGCGTTCCACTCGTATCCTGTATGATAACGACATCATCGACATGCTCAAGATTCTGTATTTGCCAAAAATACTGTGTGGGCATACAAAGAGAGCATTCATCTTCTTACTGGAGTCGCGCTTATGCCTCAAATATTGATCCGCTATCCTGTTGTTCTGCTCTTGTTGCTTCTTGTCTTGCTATTGGCAGGATGTGGCCAGAAGTCGTCTCAGGTTGACCCCAAAGGGGATCGCGTCGATGTCGTGACCCTGCCGAAATTTGGCCTTGATCCGCATTGGGGTGGGCGCGAGATACCCACTGAGATTCGCCAACAACGCGAGGCTTTGCTACAAGGCCTCGCTGAACGTAAAGCAGAACCGAATGATTTTGCTCTTGAAGTCACCGAAACAGGCTGGAACGCTATGGCAGAGGCCGATTTTAATACCGCAATGCGCCGTTTTAACCAGGCTTGGCTGGTGCAGCCACAAACGCCCTATGCCATTATGGGCATGGCGATGGTGGTGTTCGAGCGTGACGGGGACGTGAAGGGCGGTTTGATGCTGATGCAGTCCCTCGAACAGCCGCTTGCAGAGGACGGCTTTTACTGGATTAACCGCGCTTCGATGAAAAAACGCTCTGGAATGCACTCAGAAGCCCTTGAAGACTTTCAACGTGCGGCACGCATTGCACCCGATAATACTATTGTCGTGAAGAGTCTGGCAGAACTGTTTCATGTCACGCAAAACTATCCCGCCGCCTGTGCCATGCTCACCAAAGCGCGCGGGATGAATGTCGACATGGATGCGCAAATTGCGCGTAGCATCGAACAAAAATCATCGTCAAGCTGTAGTCCCGCATGAGTATCTGCATCGTTGACTACGGTTCGCAAGTCACTCAACTGATCGCCAGACGCTTGCGCGAAGGACATTTCTTTGCCGAGGTCATCCCCTATCAAAACGTTAATGCTGAACTGCTCAAAGCGAGAAAACCGACGGGCATTATTCTCTCTGGCAGCCATGCCAGCGTACATGATTCAGACGCGCCGAAGCTTGATCCAGCGATACTTGAATATAATGTGCCGATTTTTGGTATCTGCTACGGGCAGCAATTACTCTGCCATCATCTTGGAGGTAAAGTCGACAACGCCGGCAAACGCGAATTTGGTCACACCGAGGTCACTCTACAAGGTAATTTCGGCGAGTCTTGGCAAGAGGGTACGCAACACCGTGTTTGGATGAGTCACAGCGACAAGGTCACAAAATTGCCAGAAGATTTTATGGTGCTTGGCTATTCCAGCCACGCGCCTTTTGCCCTGATTAGGCATCAGAGTAAACCTATCTTCGGCGTACAGTTTCATCCTGAAGTCAGCCATAGCGAAAAGGGCAGCGAGCTTTTGTGGCACTTTGCCGCGAACATTTGTGGCCTTACGCCAAATTGGTTCATGGCAGACTATAAAAGCACCATGATTGCCGAAATCCGGCAGAAAGTTGGAGCAAAAAATGTCGTCTGTGGCCTGTCTGGTGGCGTAGATTCTGCTGTTACTGCTGTGTTGATTCATGCTGCTATTGGTGATCAGCTACAATGTATCATGGTGGATCATGGCCTATTACGCAGCAATGAGGCAGAGCAAATCTCTACGCTGTTTCGGCAGCATTACAATATTCCACTGAAGGTTTGTGATGAATCCGAACTGTTTCTGAGTGCGCTCGAAGGAGTTTCTGACCCTGAACAGAAACGCAAAACTATTGGTAAGCTGTTCATTGATGTTTTTGAGCGTGAAGCACAAGCTCTGCCACAAGTCGACTTTCTGGCGCAAGGTACGCTGTATCCTGATGTGATTGAATCCGTTGCTGGGCATTCGGTCACGATAAAATCACATCATAATGTTGGCGGATTACCAGAAAAAATGTCCCTGAAATTGCTTGAGCCGCTACGGATGCTGTTCAAGGATGAAGTAAGGGTGCTAGGGGCAGAACTTGGTTTGCCCCAAGAGTTCCTGGGCAGGCATCCTTTTCCAGGTCCTGGCCTGGCTATTCGTATCCCCGGCAGCGTCAATCGCACGAAAGCCAATCTGTTGCGCCAAGCCGATGTGATTTACCTTGATGAATTGCGCAAAGCAGGACTGTATGATGATATTTGGCAAGCCTTCACGGTTTTATTGCCAGTCAAAACTGTAGGGGTGATGGGTGATGCGCGCACCTATGACTATGTTTGCGCACTCCGCGCCGTGGGCAGTAGCGACGGCATGACGGCTGAAGCCTATGAGTTTGATACGAAATTTCTGAAGTCTGTCGCGACCCGCATCATTAACGAAGTCAAAGGTATCAACCGAGTTGTCTATGATGTGACTTCAAAACCACCAGGGACGATTGAGTGGGAGTAATTTATCCCCAACAACTCAATGAAAGTATTCTGAATGGGGCATATAGCCTATCCCATATAATATGATCATATGAGATAGGCTATAGATTTTTCACAAGAGCTTGACAGTGTCCAAAAATCTGATTAGGAAATAGTCTTCAATGGTTCAGAAAAAGATTGTGCAATGCAATACTCTGGTAAGCAAAATATTCTGGCAGTCGCCGTTGTCGTGATGTAGCGACAAGGTCTGGCCTGCCTTGTCGCGTTGATTGCTTCAAGGCCAGAAATTTCCTGATAACTTACTCTACTGAACTCTTTCTCATTCCTTATCTACATATTCGCTGTTCAGTGCGGGTTTTCGCCTATTGCGGAGAAAAATTATGGTACAGAATACTTCTCAGACCGAACTGAAATCGGGTGCTGATCTGATTATTGATGCGCTGATTGCCCAAGGGGTTGAAGTCATCTTTGGTTATCCTGGCGGTGCGGTATTACCGATATATGATGGTCTGTTCAAAACCAATCAAATCCGACATGTTCTGGTGCGTCACGAACAGGCCGCGGTACATGCTGCCGAGGGTTATGCCCGCTCGACAGGCAAGGTTGGGGTTTGTCTGGTCACCAGTGGCCCTGGTGCAACCAATGCCGTCACAGGCTTGACGGATGCCTTGATGGATTCTGTGCCGATTGTGTGCCTTTCGGGTCAAGTGCCGTCTCATCTGATTGGCAGTGATGCCTTTCAGGAGTGCGATACCACGGGGATCACGCGGTCTTGCACCAAAAATAATTATCTGGTCACGGATCAAAATAAACTGCACGAGACAATTCACGAAGCCTTTTATATTGCCCGTAGTGGCCGCCCTGGTCCGGTTCTGGTGGATATTCCGAAAAATATTCAGATTCTCGAATCGGCACCCTCGGCAGCAGGTGTGGACTATGTTCATCATAGCTATCGCCCGCGCATCCAACCCGAAGATAGCGAAATTTTGGCTTTAGCGGATATGATCGAAGCCGCTAAGCGTCCGATTATTTATGCAGGTGGCGGTGTGATCAACTCAGGAGATGAAGCCTGTAGTCTTTTGCAGCAACTTGTCGACAAGACAGATTTCCCCTGCACCTTGACTTTGATGGGACTAGGCGCATTACCTGCCAGACACCCAAACTTTCTTGGGATGTTGGGGATGCACGGTTCAGCAGAGGCCAATTACGCCATGCATGATTGTGATGTGATGCTGGCGATAGGTTCGCGCTTTGATGATCGTATTACGGGACGGCTTGATGCGTTTTCGCCAAATTCACGCAAAGCCCACATTGATATTGATCCGGCCTCAATCAATAAAAATGTTGCGGTGGAATTGGGTATTGTTGGCGATGTTGCGGCGGTTTTACGCGCCTTGCTGGCGGAATTGGAGCGGCGGAATTATACTGCCAAGCCAGCAGTCTTACAGCCATGGAAAGACAAGATAGAAAGCTGGCGTGCGCTCAAGAGCTTTGATTATGAAACTTCGGAGACCATCATCAAGCCACAATATGCCTTGCAACGCTTGAATGCCTTGACGAAAGACCGTAAAAGCTTCATCACCACCGAAGTGGGTCAGCATCAAATGTGGGCAGCACAGCATTATGATTTTCAGCAGCCCAGACGCTGGATGACCTCTGGCGGCTTGGGTACAATGGGTTACGGCTTGCCTGCAGCAATAGGGGTTCAGATGGGGCATCCAGATGCGCTGGTGATTGATGTTGCAGGTGAGGCCTCGATTTTGATGAATATTCAAGAGCTGTCCACTGCTGCACAGTATTGTCTGCCCGTGAAGATTTTTATTCTGAACAATTTTTATCTTGGCATGGTGCGCCAATGGCAAGAGCTGATGCACGGCGGACGCTATTCTCATAGCTATTCTGAATCTCTGCCAGATTTCGTTAAGCTGGCGGATTCTTTTGGTGGCAAGGGTATCGTCATTGACAAGCCGCAAGACCTTGATGCGGGTATTCAGGACATGATCGACCATGACGGTTTTGTTATTTGTGATGTCCATGTCGATCAGTCAGAGAACTGCTTCCCGATGATTCCTTCTGGTTCAGCCCATAATGAAATGCTGTTTGCCACTGGTGACAAGGTATCGAAAAAAGCCGCAA
>JAHDDM010000113.1 GCA_020629355.1 Rhodospirillaceae bacterium | reverse complement strand
GAATCGTACATGGCCTGAATTTCCGCCATGTCAATATCGTGGTCTTTGATTACCGCGAAACCTGTTTCACGCAAGGACTTGGCAAATTTTTCTGGCGCGTCTGGATCAGACGGGCTTACGGCAAGTACACTAAATTCGGTCATGTGTTTATCCTTCTTTTGTTTTTTTCCTTATCTTCATACTATGAAACCCATCACTTGCTTGCAAGTGATGGCAAGGGCCATGTTTTTTGCTTTGGTCGCGGTAGAACCCCGACCCATCCGCCGCCGCACAAGAGGCTAGGAGCGGCTCTGCCGCGACAGGGACAAGTACAGAAGCGCACCCGCGTAGGCGCGATGCAAAGCATCGTTGCCGTGAGCGATAAACGAAAATTAAAATCCTCCTTCAATTGTGGACATAAATTGCTTTTTTACTGCCTCAGAGTCAACCTTCATCAGCACTTTATGTTCCTTTCTATCGGGATTTTCTGAATGTTTCATTTGACCAATCCGTTCACCCTCTACAATAACCTCTAGCGCGTGGGTTGCAACGCTAAAATATGCTGGATCAGTAATTGCAATCAGTGCCGTGGGGTCATGCATGTGGCAGCATCGTTTTTGCTCGTGTAGCGTGGCATAGAAATCCAGATAGAACTGTGCCGCCTCGTTCAAGAAACCACCAAGGACAGGGCTTGCCTGTTCGAGATGCTCAAAATCAGATGGATAACAGACCACTTGAGACGTGACATTCAAACCCGCCACGGTCACGCTCCAGTCTGCTGCAAAGACTTCATCGGCCGCATGAGGATCATTCCAGATATTCGCCTCGGCATATTCCGTGACATTGCCACAGTCTAGCCCGCCGCCCATAATAACAATATCTTTCACCTTGGATGCTATGCTTGGGTCATGGCGCAATGCCAAGGCAATATTGGTCAATGGCCCTACGGGGCAAAGAATAATCTCGTTCGGGTTTTCATGGATCATGCGGCAGATAAATTCATGGGCGGGTTCATCCAAAGCCCGGCCTTGAATCGGTTGTGGTGGCATGGTGCCAAAGCCCTCTGTGCCGTGCACAAAGTCCGATACGGGGTTAGGGGTCTGCACCAGAGGCACAGCCGCGCCCTTGGCAACGGGAATGTTCTGCCCGACACGTTCTGCCAGCACAATCGCATTACGTGTGGCAATCTCTGTGGTGACATTGCCAAAAACAGTGGTCATGCCGACGAGGTCTATTTCTGGATGCAGCGCAGCATAAAAAACTGCCATGGCATCGTCGATACCAGGGTCTGTGTCGATCAGAACTTTATGTAGCATCAATTTTCTTTCAAAAAGTTGAGAATTTCATTGCGATGAGGAATCGCGGTGGCTGCACCAGCACGGGTGACTTGAATTGCCGCCGCCGCAGAGGCAAACCGAAGCGCCTCAGTTGGATTGTTGTTTAGGGTAAGCTCTGCCATAAATGCGCCTAAAAACGTATCTCCTGCGCCTGTGGTGTCTTGTGGCGTGACGGCAAAAGCCGCCTGTTGCAAAGTACGGTCTGGTAGGTACAGTTCTACGCCTTCTGCGCCTTTGGTGATCAACAGATACTCAAGACCAATATCGCGAATATCTTTGCCCAAAGCCTTTTGTAGCGCGGCTGCTTCGCCTGTATTGACTGCCAAAAGATCAATATGTTCCAGCATGGGAATTGCGTGTTCTGCCACAAACGGAGCCGCCGAATAGGCCACCCGCAAGCCTTTTTTCTTGGCTGAACCTGCGAGTTCATGCACCAGATTCGTTTCGTTCTGGCAGATGACCCAATCATTTTCAGGGTTGGCCTGATCCAATGCTGCCTCAATTTGCGGCAATGAAAACGCCAGATTACTGCCGCCAGATAAAACTATCTGATTCTCTGCCTGATCATCGACAAAAATTACCGCATGACCAGTATGGGTCTCGACAGTTTTAATGCCTTCTAAAGACAGGCCAAAATCCGCAATCTGCTGCCGTAACCATATGCCATCTGCACCCAAACAGCCAATATGTCGCACTTCTGCTCCGCTGCGATGGGCGGCTATCGACTGGTTAATGCCCTTACCGCCAAGATAGCGCGTGTACGATATGCTTGCCAAAGTCTCCCCTGCTTGCGGCAATGCCGCAACGCGGTAGACCAGATCAAGATTTATCGAGCCGAAATTGAGTATCATACCAGCCTATGTATAGACAAAAATCGCCCTTTACAATGCTATAAATTCAAATTCCGTAATGCTTTGTTGCTTCATTTCTATTGAAAAACCAGAGTGTTTCGGTGCTTGATACGCGCCCTTATCGACTAGGCAAGGATCAACGAAATGTTCGTGTAAGTGATCGACATATTCAATACGGTTTGAGTCTTTTTCGCCCGTGATGGTGACATAGTCAATCATGGACATATGCTGGACATATTCACACAAACCGACACCGCCAGCATGAGGCCAAACTGGCAGACCATATTTCGCCGCCATAAGCTGTACCGCAAGTACCTCGTTCAACCCGCCCATGCGGCAGCTGTCAATCTGAACAATATCAATCGCGCCTTCGGCAATGAATTGCTTGAATATGATGCGGTTTTGGCACATTTCGCCCGTGGCGACTTTAATCGGCGCAATGGCCTCGCGGATTTTACGGTGTCCTGCGACATCGTCTGGACTGGTGGGCTCTTCGATAAAGAACGGCTTTGCAAAGGCCAATGCTTTGACCCAATCAATGGCTTGACCCACTTCCCAGACCTGGTTGGCATCAATCATAATGTTCATGTCATCACCCAATTCCTCGCGGGCAATGGTCAAACGCCGAATGTCTTCTGCAAGGTCACGACCGACTTTGAACTTTGTGTGGGTAAAACCAGCATCTCTGGCTTCACGGCACAGACGGCGGAGTTTATCATCGGAATAGCCCAGCCATCCTGCCGAGGTCGTATAGCACGGATAGCCTTCTTTCTGAAGTGTCGCGATACGTTCGTGCTTGTGTGGTGCGGCCTTTTGTAGAATCTCCAAGGCTTCTTCTGGCGTGAGCACATCCGTGATATAGCGAAAGTCAATCAGCCGCAAAATTTCTTCTGGCGACATTTCCGCGACCAGCAGCCAAACAGGTTTTTGTGCGGTCTTGCCCCAAAGATCCCAAACGGCATTGACCACTGCACCAGTGGCAAGATGAATCGCGCCTTTGTCTGGCCCGATCCAGCGCAACTGGCTGTCTCCTGTGATATGCCGCCAGAATCGTCCCATATCGGCGGCGATCCAGTCGAACTCTAGCCCAACCAGCAGAGGCTTCAGCGCGTTAATGGCGGCAACGCAAATCTCGTTACCACGCCCTATGGTAAAGGTGAGGCCGCACCCTTCGTGCTCTCCGTCCGTTTCCAGCACAACATAAGCGGCGGAATAGTCAGGGTCGGGGTTCATGGCATCAGAGCCATCGAGCTTCTCTGAGGTAGGGAAGCGCAGGTCGTGCGTGCGCAGGCCAGTGATTTTGGTCATTTTGCTGCTGTTGCCTTTTGTTTCTGTGTGCCGAGTCCTGCAATGCCCAATTCAACAATATCGTTGGGTTTAAGGTATGTTTCTGGTGATTGTCCCATTCCGACACCAGGCGGGGTTCCTGTAGAGATCACGTCGCCAGCCTGTAGGCTCATAAATTGCGATAGATGCGCGATCACTTTCGCAACGCTAAAATGCATGGTTGCGGTAGAGCCATTTTGGTAGCGATGACCGTTGACTTCCAGCCACATATCCAGATTTTGTGGGTCTGCTATTTCGTCTCGCGTCACTAGCCACGGGCCAATAGGACCGAAACTATCGGCGGATTTTCCCTTCACCCACTGTCCTGAACGATGTATCTGAAAGTCACGTTCGCTGAGGTCATTCACGACACAATAGCCCGCGATATGATCCAAAGCCTCTTCTTCAGAGATATATTTGGTGTTTTTGCCAATAACGACACCAAGCTCGACCTCCCAATCGGTCTTGACCGAAGTGCGCGGGATTTCAATCCCGTCATATGCCCCGCAAATTGCCGAGGTGGCCTTGAAGAAAACCACGGGTTCTTCTGGTAAGGACAGGCCGCTTTCAGCGGCGTGATCCGCGTAATTCAAGCCGATACAGATGAATTTTCCAACATTGCCCACGCACGCCCCGATACGCGGCGTACCTGCTACCAAAGGCAAGGTTTCGGTGTCTAATGCGCGTAATCGATCAAGTTCTTGATCACTCAGTGTTGCGCCAGAAATATCGGATATATATCCTGATAGATCACGGATATTGCCGTCTGGATCCCAGAGACCGGGTTTTTCTGCACCTTGTGTGCCGTAACGAAGTAATTTCATGGGGTATTCTCCTGATTATAGATTTATATTGCCCAGCCGCCGTCAATGGCGTGGGTCTGTCCTGTGGTGAAGCTGCTTTCGTCACTGGCAAGATAGGTTGCCAGTGCGGCTATTTCCTCTGTTGTGCCGATACGTCCCATGGGTTGACGGGCAATAAAGTTACCCATAGCGGTTTCGTAGTCGCCTGTTGCGCGTAGGCGATCATGCAAAGAAGGGCTGTCCACTGTCCCAGGGCAAATAGCGTTGCAGCGAATACCCTGTGTGACATAATCCGCCGCGATGGATTTTGTCATGCCGATGACGGCAGCCTTCGAGGCGCAATAGGCAAAGCGGTTTGGTACGCCTTTTATCGAGGATGCTACCGAGGACATGTTGATAATCGAGCCGCCGCCGTTTTCCAGCATCATCGGCAAGATAAGGCGTGTTAGTCGATACATGGCCTTGACATTCAGCTCAAAACTAAAGTCCCAGTCGCCCTCAGAACATTCCAGAATACTGCCATTGGCGACATAGCCAGCACAGTTGAACAGCACATCAATGCTGTCGATTTTAGCTTTCAGGGCAGCAACTTCTTCCTGAGAAGTTACATCAAGCTTGAGTGTTGTAATCCCAGAAACGTCTTTCATCTCAAGCAACAGATTTTCGTTGATATCTGTGGCATAGACCTTTGCGCCCTCAGCGGCGAAGGTTTCGGCGGTTTTGCGCCCAATGCCCTGTCCCGCTGCTGTAATCAGACAGGTCTTGCCCGCCAGTCTTCCCTTAGTTTTTGTCATTTTTTCAATCCTTATGAAAAACTTCTTGCATCATCGACCATTG
>JAHDDM010000112.1:2868-5185 GCA_020629355.1 Rhodospirillaceae bacterium | reverse complement strand
TCATCACAGCAGCCGAGGTACGCAAGAAACTCAACCTTACGAAACAGGAATACTAAATGAAATTATCGTATATTGCTCAAAAGTCTGCTCTTGTTTTGTGGGTAGCAAGTTTATTATTTTCTACAGCCCATGCTGAGGCGCTTGTTACGGTCAATCATAATGATCGGGAATGGATATTGCCTGTTCCAGAAGGTTTTTGCGATATATCGCAGGAAGTGCACGGCATGGGTTATATAAAATTTGTCAATGACTTTCTTGCTACTCAGCCCTATTCCATATCAGCAGTCGCAGCCTATCAGGACTGCAATGAGCCAGCGAGCAAACTGGGACGAGGTTTATGGGGCTATATTGCGATTCAAGACTTGGACGCAGGTATGCAGCTTGATCAGGAAACCTACAATAAGCTTACGATAAAGGCTCTTTCGGATACCAGTTTTATGAATAAAGTGATGGATAAAGTGGGTAAGGATGTGATGCAAGAATTTGATGGTATTATCAAGGAAATGCGTACGGATATGGCACCAAAGATTGTTCATGCCGATGAGAACTCTTTGATGAATTTCAGCTATCAAACTGTTGCTGCTTTGGGGCGGGAAGTTTTGCTTTTTGGTGTGAACAATTCAACAGCAATGGGTGATGCGATTGTACATGGTTATATCTACAAAGGGATGAAAGATATGAATGAAGTTCCACCCAATTATATTCCGTTAATGGCTGCCCATGCCAAGCGGATTAAGGAATTGAATAGGCAACAGGTGAGTTATTAAGTTTTAGAACTGTTGGCATGATCATCCCGCCGAGAGATACAGGCATAAGCGGTTGGCAAGCGATATTGCCAGAAAAGCCTGAATTTCCTGTTTTACAAGAACAGATAACTGCCGACTGGGTCATTGTCGGCGCGGGCTGGGCAGGGCTGGCGGCAGCGCGGCGACTGTTATACTACCACCCCAAAGATCGGATAGTCATACTGGATGCCTGTGCGATAGCTTCGAGTCCCGCAGGGCGCAACTCTGGCTTTATGGTGGACTTGCCGCATGATTTATCCTCTGGCGAATATGGCGGCGCTGGTCTGGCGCAAGACCGCATCACCATTGCGCAGAACCGCGCAGCTATCGTTTTTGCACGCGAGGCTATCGAAGAATTTTCTCTGCCTAAGAATACCATGCTGGATATAGGCAAAATCAATGCCGCCGCCAGTCCTGAAGGGATCAAGCATAACCGCGATTTTGCAGAGCATCTTGATCAACTGAACGAGCCTTATGAAAACTATAGTGCCGAGGATATGCGTCGTATTACAGGCTCTGACTATTATCAAAGCGGCCTGTTCAATCCTGGCTGCACTTTGGTGCAGCCAGCACAATATATTCAAGGTCTCGCAAAAGCCTTGCAAGCACAATGCGCTATTTATCAAAATTCTCCTGTGCTGGATTACAGACAGGAATCGGGTAAAACTTGGCGGATACAGACCCCGAAAGGCACTGTTTCTGCTGGCAAGGTTATTCTGGCGGTGAACGGGCAATTACAACGTTTTGGCTTCTATAGCGGACATTTGATGCACGTCTTTACCTATGCTGCCATGACGGAAACTTTTGATACTGCACGGTTAGAAGGCGAGGCAACTTGGGGGCTGAACGCGGCGCATCCCATGGGGACTTCGGTGCGGCGGTACGCTGATCGTATTATCATCCGCAACCGCTTTACCTATGATGCACGCCTTGAGGTCTCAGAGGCGCGTTTGAATCATACTGCAAAGCGCATCCGAAAACATTTTGAGGCGCGGTTTCCCACCCTGCACGATACGCGCTTTGAATATCTGTGGGCAGGACGATTGTGTCTGGCGAAGAATGGCGCGCAAATTATCGAGGAACTCTGGCCTTCGCTGTATGCCGCCTGTTGCCAAAATGGTTTAGGCACCACCAGAGGCACCTTTGCAGGTATGGCGTTGATTGACGGATTGATGAACGCTAATATGCCGTATCTTGCTACAATATCCAAGACAAAGCCCAACCGTCTGCCTCCAGAACCATTGGCGAGTCTTGGGGCGAATACTCTTCTGAACTATCGGCATTGGCGCGCTGGAAAAGAGTAAAACAATGGGCTATATGGGAAGGGTGGGATGGCTTTTTGAACAGTAAAAGGACGTGCTTTGATGGATACTTGTGACGATATTGTATGCCAAGACCCCGTTGCGCGTAATCTGTGGCATGTCATTGTTGCCGTTGAGGATATAGGTGATGGCGAAATTGGTCATACGCGGCTGTTGGGCAATGATCTGTCTTACACCAAAACATCCTCGGACGAGATTGTCGTATGGATA
>JAHDDM010000112.1:0-2768 GCA_020629355.1 Rhodospirillaceae bacterium | reverse complement strand
GGGCAATGATCTGTCTTACACCAAAACATCCTCGGACGAGATTGTCGTATGGATACGCCAAGCAAAAGGGAGAGAGCAGATTCCCACTGATACGGCAAAGCACCTGCCGATACAGATACAATTCAATTACGTCTGGACGTCTCTTGGCACGCCAGAGCAAGATGTATTTCTCATCACTGAATTTGCCGAATCTGACCGCCGTAACGTTCATGGCGGCACTATTGGTGTGAAGACTTCTGCACCACGGGCGATTGAGAATTTTCTCGATATGGGGCATTTTCCTTATGTCCACACCGACATTTTAGGTGCAGAGCCGCATACCGAAGTCAAAGAATATTTCGTTGAAGTTTCCGAAGAACGAGACGAGATACTGGCGACAAATTGCCGTTTTTGGCAGCCAAGGGCATCAACGGCCTCGATAGGCGGTGCCGATGTCGACTATATTTACCGTGTGCCGCATCCTTACTGTTCCGTGCTGTATAAATCGAGTCCTGTAGATGAAAATCGCATGGATGCCATTGCTATTTTTGCCCAACCTGTGGATGAAGAGAATATTCGCGCCCATATGTTTCTGTGCGTTTTGGATGAAGAAGCACCAGACAGTGCTATTCGGCTGTTTCAACAGACCATTTTCGGGCAGGACAAGCCGATTTTGGAAAACCAGTACCCGAAACGCTTGCCGCTTGATCCGCGTATGGAGACACCGATTCGAGCAGATAAATCCGCGATTGCCTATCGACGCTGGCTGTCCTCGAAAGGGCTTCGCTATGGTGTCGTACCTGCTATAGCGTGAATAGAATGGATAGCAGCCTGCACTCGTTATGGTTTCCCATTGCCTCAAGCACTGACCTGCCGAAGCGGCATGTTTTTCATGCGCAACTCCTAGGGCGAGAATTTGCGGTTTGGCGTGCCGATGATGGCTTTGTCAATGTTTGGGAGAATCGTTGCCTGCACCGCGGGGTACGACTTTCTATCGGGATCAATGACGGTCGTGAGCTACGTTGCCAATATCACGGTTGGCGTTATGCCAATCGGACGGCAGGGTGTACCTATATTCCAGCCCATCCGGCAGATGCGCCTGCACGTACAATCTGTAACAACACCTACCCCGCGCAAGAGGCTCATGGCCTTATTTGGGCAGGTGAAGAAGCACAGGGGCAACTTCCTGATCTTAAAGTATTTAACGAGGCAATAGTCTTGCGCCCAATACCCGTCAACGCACCAGCAGAAATGGTCTCAGCCGCGCTTTGTCATTATGCCTTTGCTGATCAATACCAAAGCCAGAGCCACTCCGATGGTTCTGTGACACTTACAGCGCATGACGGTCAGGCAGTGCGGTTTTTTGTCCAGCCTTGTGATAGCAATCGTTCGGTCATTCGGGGGCTTGTAAATCGCGTTCCAGAAAACACAGAACGACTAAGTATTTTGCGACATCATAGTTTTCACTTACAAGAACTTCGAGACCATGTTGAACTTGAGGCTGCACAAAAAGAAACCCCAGAACCCATGTTGCCGAAACTTGCGCGGGTTGCCAAGGAACTCGCCGATATGCCGCCAGCCCATACTGATAATCGCACTGCCGATTTGCGCGTTCAAGTTACAGCAAAAGAAAAAACTGCCAACGATATTGTGGCGTTACGGCTGGAATCTCTGAAGGGGCAGCTGCCGACTTTTCACGCTGGCGCGCATATTGACGTGCATCTGCACAATGGTCTGATACGGCAATATTCTCTGATCAATGGCCCTGGTGAAACCGATCACTATCGCATAGCCGTTAAGCGCGAACAGAACAGCAGAGGCGGCTCGAACAGCATTCATACCGACCTTCGCGAAGGTGATGTGCTGGCGATTTCCGCACCGCGCAATAATTTCCCGCTCCGCCGCGATGCGTTACGCACAATCTTTATTGCTGGTGGAATCGGTGTTACGCCATTACTGGCCATGGCGCGCGCCTTAAACGCGCAAGCCCTTGATTTTGAATTTCATTACTTTGTCCAATCCAAAGAGCACGCTGGCTTTGAAGCCGAAATGCACGAGTTTCAACAGGACTTGAATATTCATGCAGGGCTTACGCCTGATCAAACTAGACACAGGCTACGGACAATACTTGCAGAACCAGCACATGCACATCATGTCTATATCTGTGGTCCAGCACCCATGCTTGAAGCGGCTTTGAGCATAACAGAACAGCAAGGCTGGTCAGATAAAGCCGTGCACTTTGAATGTTTTAAGAATACTACGGAAATTGACGACAGCAACAGTTTCGAGATAGATCTAGCACGCTCTGCCATGACCTTAACCGTACCAGCGGGGAAAACTATTCTGGAAGTGCTCCGTGAAAATGGCGTGAATTTGGCCAGTTCTTGCGAGCAGGGTGCATGTGGAACCTGTCGCTGTAGCGTTATCGAAGGCGATATAAAGCATCAGGATGTTTATCTGAGCCAAGCCGAAAAAGATGCGGGAAAATCTATCATGACCTGTGTTTCACGGGCTGCAAGTGACCGACTGATTTTAGATATATAGACCCAAGACCATGTTGAAACTTTACGATTATGAACTGAGCGGCAACTGCTATAAAATCCGCTTGATGCTGGATTTTCTTGGCGTGGAATATACATCGGAAGCGATGGATTTCTATCCAGGAAAACAGCATAAGGCCGAAGAGTTTCGTAAAATCAATCCATTAGGGCAATTACCTGTTATCGAAGATGATGGTCTCGTCTTGCGTGATGCACAGGCAATTTTGGTTTATCTCGCGGCAAAATACG
>JAHDDM010000111.1 GCA_020629355.1 Rhodospirillaceae bacterium | reverse complement strand
TAAATCCAGTTCTTTTGCCAGATATCCTGGCCTGTATCGTCTCGTGAATAGGCTATACGCTGATGCAGACGACCTGTTTCCTGAATCCAGTATTCGATTCGCGAAAGCGCAACACGATAACCAAACCAGTGTGGTGGGCGTGGGACTTCTTGGTTTGCAAAACGCTTCTGAACCTCAGCAACAGATTCCTGCAATACTGAAAAGTCTGCCATGGTCTGTGACTGTTGGCTCGCCCATGCGCCTTCTTGACTGATGCGGGAACGGGAGTGAAAATAGGCATCCGACTCCGTATCAGAAATTGGCGACGCAACTCCGTTCATCCGCACCTGCCGATCCAGTGTGCGCCAATAGAATAGTAAGGCGACATTGGGGTTATCCGCGATATCCTGGCCTTTGGTACTGTGGCTATTGGTGAAAAACACCGCGCCATCTGTATCAATTTTTTTTAACAGCACCGTGCGTACTTGCGGTATCCCATCCGCATCAACGGTGGCCAAGGACATGGCCTCAGGATTGCTTGCCTCGTTTTCTTGCGCAAGGGCAAGCCAATCCGCAAAAATAGACCACGGCGTATCAGGACTTGATAACAATTCCATATTTCCACTTTCTCTCTTTCCTCAAGATGGTCTATTTTATCACATTCATGTCACAATTCTTGTGTTATAAACATCAATATTACTATTATTTCAATCAGGGGAAAGAAATGAAAACCTCAAAAACATTTGTTATCGCTGGTACACTTGTTGCTGCACTTGCGGTTAGTGGTTGCCAAAATAAAGACGTTGGTACGCTTTCTGGTGCTGTTGTTGGCGGCCTGTTGGCTTCGCATCTTGGCAAGGGTGGCGGCAAGGTGATCGCGGTCGGTTTAGGCACCATGGCAGGTGCAATGTTGGGCGGTCATCTTGGTTCTCAGCTTGACGGCGCGCAAAAGGAACAGGTGGCACGAACCACAAACCATAGTCTTGAGCATAATCGTGATGGTCAAGCATCGACTTGGCGTGATCCGAATCAGCCTGTTGCCGCCACCATGACACCTGTTAAGACCTATCAAACCAGTCAGGGTGAATATTGCCGCGAGTTTCAACAGGATATAGTCATCGCTGGTCAAAAAGAACAGGGTTATGGCACGGCTTGTCGCCGTCCTGATGGTAGCTGGGAAATTATCAGCTAGTTTAAGTCTATTGCGCAACAATTTGTTTCTTGTTTAGAGAACAATGCTGGATGTTTCTATTTCCCTAAGATTTCGATACAAATAAGGCCGAAGCACGAAATTGAGCACCGGAATATATTGAACATATTTGAGGATGCGAAATACGTGATTCGGCCTTAGATGTGCGAAAGATAGGGAAAGAGGAATATCCAGTGCGAGATCCCCATGAAATTTTGGGTATATCCAGAGCCGCCAACGAAGCTGAGATTAAACGTGCTTTTCGGGCGAAAGCCAAGTTATATCATCCAGACCTGCATCCGAATGACCCTGTGAACGAGCGCGAATTTCGCGATATTGTTGCAGCCTATCACGAGTGCCTCAAGCGTCGACAGGAAAAGGATGATTTAATCAGCAAGACCCACAGTAGTTTCTCTGAGGAACTGAAGCGTGCTGGCGCGCAATCTCCGCCGCCGCGTCAAGAACCACCAAAGCAGCAGCAAAATCGGCCTTTTCCTGAAGATACGGTTGATGTTGGGACAAGAAAGCCGCAACGGGCAAAACCGGCGCAACCCCCGCCACCGCAAAAGAAAACATCAAAAAAAGGCTTGGGATCATTCTTCAAAGACTCCATCCTTGGCAGTTTCGAGCAGATGGTACGGAAGAATCTTGACCAAAAGGAACGCCCACATAAGAGTACAAAGAAAACCGACAGGCCACAGCAGGGTGAAGATCAGCAATACAGTATCGAAGTTGGTTTTCTTGAAGCACGCAATGGCAGCAAGAAAACCTTGAAACTTCAAGATGGGCGACAGGTTCAGGTCAAAATTCCGCCTTATACTCGCGAAGGCCAGACCTTGCGCCTTCAGGGCATGGGGTCATCTGTGGGCAGAAGCCAGCCTGTAGGTGATGCACTGGTACAGATTATGATTATTGATGATCTGTATGCCGAACGCAGCAACAATGATTTCTTCCTCCGCCTTCCAGTGACGTTATCCGAGGCCGCGTTGGGGGCGGAAATTCGCATTCCTGGCCTGTATCAGGACTTGATGCTGAAAATTCCAGAAGGCTCAAACTCAGGAACAAATTTGCGTCTGAAGGGCAAGGGCTTTAAGGATAAAGCAACAGGTCAAGCTGGTGATCAATATGTTACCTTGGAAGTAAAGCTGCCTGGACACACGGATCGTCGTCTAAAGGCGTTTTTGCGTGAATGGTCACAAGATTTCGATTATGATGTCCGTAAGAATATTGGCATGGGCAGCACAGAACAAAGCGCAAAGAAAGAGACATAAAACATGAATAATCTAATGGCAGGAAAAAAAGGTATTGTAATGGGGGTGGCGAATGACCGCTCGATTGCCTATGGTATTGCACGGTCTCTGGTGGATGCAGGGGCAGAAGTAGGTCTAAGCTACCAAGGCGATGCGCTGGCAGGACGACTGGCAAAGCTCGCGCCAGAATTGAATGATGCGTGGTATGCGCCGTGTGATGTTGGTGATCCTGTGGCGGTTGCAGAATTTTTTGCTGCTGCTGAAGCACGTTTTGGCAAGATTGATTTTCTGGTGCATGCCATTGCTTTTTCGGACAAGTCAGAATTGCGCGGGATGTTTCTGGACACCAGCCGCGAGAATTTCCGTCAAACCATGGATATTTCCGTCTATTCCCTGCTTGAGGTCACGCGCGCGGCCCGTTCGATGTTGAATACGGGGGCTTCGGTTTTGACGCTCAGCTATTATGGCGCGGAAAAGATGATCCCAAATTACAACGTCATGGGGGTGGCAAAAGCGGCTTTAGAGGCCAGCGTGCGCTATCTGGCGGCGGATTTAGGCGGTTTAGGGATTCGAGTGAATGCGCTTTCTGCTGGTCCGATGCGGACTCTGGCTGCAAGCGGAATTGGACAGTTCAAGGATATGCTCCGTTGGCACGAATTGAATGCACCGCTGGAACGTAACGTCAGCCTTGAAGACGTGGGCGGTGCGGGGCTGTATTTGCTCTCGCCATTATCTGGTGCAGTAACGGGCGAGGTGCATCATGTCGATAGTGGCAGTAATGTTCGGGGCATGATCGACAAGGATCGCGCTGAGGAATCCGAAGCCATTGCGAGCCGTTTAGCGGGGTGATTTTCTCGCTCACGGTAGACGGACTGTCTGCCGTGAGCGAGAAAGATAATAAGAGATAAATCATGTCTGGTAGTAGTTTTGGTACAGTATTCAAATGCACGACTTGGGGTGAAAGCCACGGGATTGCTATCGGCTGCACTGTCGAGGGCATGCCGCCGCGCATTCCGTTGACCGAAGCCGATATTCAGCCCTTTCTGGATCGGCGCAAACCGGGGCAGTCACGCTATACAACGCAACGCCGTGAGCCTGATCAGGTGCGGATACTTTCTGGTGTCTACGAAGGCCAAACCACGGGTACACCGATACAGTTGATGATCGAGAATCAGGATCAACGCTCGAAAGATTACAGTGCTATTGCACAAAGTTATCGCCCAGGTCACGCGGATTTCACCTATGATGCCAAATACGGTATTCGTGATCCACGCGGCGGTGGCCGGGCTTCGGCACGGGAAACGGCCTCACGAGTAGCAGCTGGTGCATTAGCACACAAGATTCTAACGCAGGAATTTCCCAATTTCCGTATTGTAGCGGGATTGGTGGCCATGGGGACAAAGAAACTCGATGATCATCGTGATTGGGATGCAGTGGCACAGAATCCTTTGTTCTGCCCCAACGCGACGGTTATCGATGAATGGGCAGACTATCTTGATACCATCCGCAAATCTGGTTCTTCCATCGGCGCATTGATTGAAGTCCGTGCCCAAGGCATTCCTGCTGGATTAGGCGCGCCTACCTTTGATCGTCTTGATGCGGATTTAGCAAAAGCCATGATGAGCATCAATGCGGTCAAGGCTGTGGAAATCGGTGCAGGGCTGGATGTTGTTGCCATGACGGGTGAAGATAACGCTGATGAAATTACTGGAATAGACAACGGTATTCCTCGTTATCGTGCCAATAATGCGGGCGGGATTTTGGGCGGGATCAGCAATGGCAACGATATTGTCGTGCGTTTTGCGATCAAACCCACCAGTTCCATCTTGAACTCGCTGGAAACCATCGATACTGCTGGCAACCCTACCACTATCTCGACAAAAGGCCGCCATGATCCATGCGTGGGTATCCGCGCGGTGCCCGTGGGCGAGGCCATGATGGCTTTGGTGCTTGTTGACCATTTAATGCGCCACCGTGCGCAATGTGATAAAAAAATATCATAGAATTTTCGTGAAAATACCTTGCTTATTTCGGTGTCATACCTAAAATGCTCCTAAGAAATTTGAATTGATAAGGGTATTTTATGAGTTTGCATCCTCGGCATATTCGCGCAGGCCGTGCCCTGATTGATGCCACCCAACATGATATGGCAAAAGCTGCCAAACTCTCTTTGGCAACCCTGAACAATATCGAACGCGAGGTTGCGCATCCAAGGCAAAAGACTTTCGATAAGATTCGCCTTGCCTTAGCCGATGCTGGTGTTAGCATCACCGTAAACGAAGACTCGCAGAAGGTGGAATTTGCTGCCAGAGGCCACCTTGAGGATGAACCAGGCACACCGATTCGCACGACTTTGACACGCTTGATGCACAGTATCAGCCTTCTGAGAGTGCGCCGAATTTTATTCTTTAGCTACGAAATGAACTATCATCGTTGCGGCGTGTTTCTTGAAGGGGAGTTTCGCCAGGTTCTATATATGGGTTCTGGCCTTGACCCGCGTCACCGTATCGGCTTGGCAGAACTTGCTGCTGCTGCCATTGCTGCCCGTAAAGAACTTCGTGATCAGGTGCAATTCTCAAGCGAGATTTATACCGCCCATGACCGCGAAATGGCAGATAATGATTTTGACGCTATTGCACGTCTTAGCCATAATCGGGATTTTCATCGTTTTCTTGATCTGTTCCCTGAGTCACAATCGGCTATTGCCTCAGCAAAAAACTCTGACCAGCATCCGCTGTATCATGTGTTACGGATTTTCGCAGGATAGGAT
>JAHDDM010000110.1 GCA_020629355.1 Rhodospirillaceae bacterium | reverse complement strand
GCGTAATCTGGAAGTTCCGTATCTGGTGCTTCGGCGATAGAAGGCAAGGTTTGTGCGCTCTGGTATCGCCGTGCAGGTTTTGTGCTTGAGAAACCAATACCCTCGCCGTCACATATCGGAAAGGCTTCAGCGTCCGTGATGACCTCGGCATTTTGATCATCCATGGCAGCTTCGATCAAAGCATACCAAGGTGTATGATCGGATGGTTTCTTGGGCTCAGCCTTTGCGGTGTACAGATGCAATTCAAAGGCCGCGCGAGTCATGGCGACGTACAGTAACCGCCAATGTTCTGCACGGTCTGCCGCCAGTAAATTCTCACGCGCCCTTTGCAGTTCGGGATGTTCTATCTGTTCCGTACCCGCCAATATCGGCAAGCCCTGCACCGAATAGAGCTTGATCTTAGGAGCTTTTGCCGCAAGCCAAACCTCTGGCACAAGCACAATCGGGGCTTGCTGACCCTTCGCACCGTGAATGGTGGATAAACGCACCACACCTTCGCCCTCGGCACGGTCAATCTCGGCACTTTCGCGAAAAAGCACATGATCGACAAAGCCTTGCAGCCCCGTTGCTTCGGTGTCTTCAAATGCAATCGCCAACTGCTCAAGACGTGCAAGAGTGCGCTCGACACCTTGACCAAAGCGGCCTTTCATCGCCTGTAGTCCTGAACGTCCACGCGGACAAGGCCGATGCAGTATCGCACCAAGCAAACTATTGACAGAGGTAAAATCCGCATAACGGCGTAAATCCGCCAGCCACTCTGCCGCCGCGTTATCCTGCTGCATCAACACATCGTGCAAACCCTGTGTTTCACCACGGCTCAAGGCAAGCTGCATCAACTCTTCTTCCGAAAGACTGATAAAGGCGGATTTCAGAACACAGGCCAGCTGATAATCATCATTCGGGGACAACAGATACCGCAACAAAGCCACACAATCCCGCACTGCCAGAGGCTCCAAAAACTGGCTTCTTTCACCACTGACGATGGGTATCCCAAGGCGGCGCAAATGATGTGCCAGTTCGGAAAAAATCCCCGTGCGGTCACGAAACAGAATCAAAATATCCTCGGCCCGTACCGTGCGTCCCAAGGCCGCAATATATCGCTGGCCTATCCAGCCATGAATGGTTTCCGCCAGATGCTGCGCCAACCAACGCCGAGCAGCGCTCTTGCTTTGATCAAACTCCAAGGGCGGTGCAAGGATCACCTGCCCTGCGAAACCCGCACGAGCGCTAAAATGCTGACAATCGGTAAAAGTGGCATCATCAGCGCTAAAATCCGAACTCAGATAGCGCGAAAACGTTGAATCAACCACATCCAGAAGACATTGCGTACTACGATAAGACTGCGTAAGCACCCGTTCAGATAATGCGCCTGTCTGTACGCGACTATCGCGTTCCCTGAAGAAACCTTCTGCATCCGCGCCCTGAAAGCGATAAATCGACTGTTTCGGATCCCCCACCACAAACAGCGTCTGCGCACGGCCTTTATCACCTGCAAAAAAATCCGCGCATAAGGCATTCAGGATTTGCCATTGATCATGGCTGGTATCCTGGGCTTCATCCAGAAAAACATGATCAATGCTGCAATCGAGCTTATAGCGCACCCACTCAAGGCCGCCAGAACTATGCAACAGGTCTTTGACCAAGGCAATCTGATCACCATAATCCAACAGAGCATGGCTGGTCTTATAATCACGATACAGCAGGATAAAGTGCTGCACGAGCCTTAAAACAGCAAGCGTCATTTCAAGGCTTTTGACCGCCGAAACCTGCTGGAAATGCGCAAGCAGGCATTCTTTCCAATAGAGCACACGTTCAGCGATATAGTGGTCTTTCATCACCGCTTGCGTAAGTGGCTTTGCCCGCATCGAGCCTGTTTTCGTCAAGAACGCTGCCGCAAAGGCTGCAAACCAATCATTTTCGGCTTGCAGACAGATTTCCAGACATTCCAGAAACTCCATATCCGTTTTCTTGTCTGATGCTTTTTCAGCAAGACACGCCACAACAGCACGTACCTCGGCAAGATCAATCAAGCCCGTAAAATTCTGCTCAAGCTCTGCAAGACTGATCTGTGCGTAAGGTAAATTCAACAGTACAGATGCTTGAGCAGCAAATTCTTCAAGGTTGATATGTGCAACATCGATCTGCTTATCCAGCTCTAGCACAAGGTTAAAAAATGCCCCTGACTGTAATAGGCTATTGCGTTCCCCCGTCATCATATAATGCCGTGCAGCAGCAATCTCTGCCGCATCGCTCAGAAGCACGGCTTGGCGTAATTCTTCTTGCAGCACCCTGCCTGCCTCGCCGTCCAGCAAGGTTGTTCCAGGCGCAATCCCAAGTTCTAGCGGAAAACGGCTGATCAATGATTGACAAAAACCATGTAAGGTGCGGATATTCAGCCCTTCAGGGTCTTCAGCTAAATACAAGAATAATTGCCGCGCCTGTTGTCTTTTATCTAAAGTCGCTTCTTCGCCTAAGGCTGCAATTTCTGCATCAAGAGCCGCATCATCCAACACCAGCCAACGGCCTAGAATATCCTGTACCCGTTTCAGCATCTCGTTCGCGGCGGTCTTGGTGAAGGTCAAGCACAATATCCCACCAGGGCGCGCACCAGACAGCAAAAGACGCAATAGCCGATCCACCAGCACCTTGGTCTTGCCGCTACCCGCATTGGCAATCAACCAGGTACTTTGTTTCGGTCGCGCCGCCGCAAGCTGTGCTGGATCAAGCTTCATCGTCTGCATCCTCGGACACTGCGGGTTGCTCAAGCCATTCTTCGGCACGCATCAAATGGCTGTACGCGGTAAAACCAGGCAGACATTCGGGGTCTGGCAAGGCTGGAAAAGCCCTGTCGCCCTGTTGCATCTGTATCAAAGCCTGACGAAATTCCTGTTCGGTATCAGCAAGAAAATCCTCGTCTATCAGCTTCGATAACCACTGTATTCTGTCGTTTTTATGGCCGCCAATAGACCAATAGCCCATATCCGATACTTTTTCAGCCGTATCGAACGCCCCTGCCCGCACCATCAAGGCCAAAATCGGCAGCTGCCATTCGTAACGCATCTGAACAGACTTCGCGCTTGGAATACCACCTGATTTATAATCCAGAATCCGAATCCCATCGCTATCCACTAGTAGTCGATCCGCCCTGCCCCGTATCTGAATACCAGAAACATCCCATTGCCCTGTGACCTCCAGACGGTTTTCCAAGCCAGAGAACCCTTGTTCCACAGCACAGAAATTCCTCACCATACGCACAACACCGTAACGCACCGTCAATACCTCAAGAGGCGCAAAATCAGCCGTGCATATCAATTCTTCAGCATGGTGCACTAGCCATTCTTCGGGCTGTTGCGGTGCTTCTGCCACAAAATCCTGCACAAGTTGATGCAGAAAATTCCCACGCCGCGCCGCAAAGGTCTCGCTGAAACGTACTGGATGCTCTTCGAGCTTGAGAACCTTCCGAACATAGAGCTCATACGGATTACAGAATAATGTCTGCACCTTCGTCACACTGAGACTCTTCGGGCGAATATCAGGCGGCGGATTCGGGTTGGGCCTGCCAGAAGTTGGATTATCATCTGGCGCAAGTACCGCCTCAAGATAGCCAAGCCAGCGTGCATTCTCGGCTGTTGAAACCATGCTCTGGCCTTGCGTCATCAGATACGCTGCATCCAACCGATCCCACCACAGAGAAGCCGCAACGACTTCATCACCTATCTTCTCCGAACGTAACAGAAACACTTGGTTCTGGTGGCACAGTTCGATAAAATCATGCGCTGCCAGACCAATAGTTTCCTCTGGCGGAGGCATGGCGCAATCCTGATACTGCTGCCGCGTCAACCACGGCTCAGGCGCGGGGGGCATGGGCAGAACACCATAATTCATCATCGGAATAATCACCCGATCAAAGCGCATCAAACGCGCTTCCATGGCAGAGAGAACCGATACCGCATAACGCCCTCGCGGCGGTGATGGGACACGTATCTGCCCAAACATGGCCAGAACCATCCCTGCAAAATCAGGAATCACCATCGGCGTATCGCCAAGATGCTCACCCGCGCGGATAAGACCTTCCTGCCATTGCTGCAATATCTGCATCGCGGTGCTGTTGGGCAAGGCAGAGTCAGCATCTCGGCAAAGTGCCATAAAGGTCTCGATCCACAACGTCATAAATTCCTGAAAAGAGCGCTCTTCTGGCGTGCCGTAAAGAATTTCCAGCTGCTTTAGCCAAGCAAATTCCGGCTCTACAACACGCGCAAAAGCGCGTTCTACTGAACGTGCATCGTAGCCTTCCGCGACCAGTCTTTCCAAGCGTCGCGTACATTGCGCAACCTCCGCCCGCGTCATGCCCAAATGCACCAAAGGATGCTTCAACAAGGATATAAGACGCACCCAATCCAACCCTGAACACCAAATATCCATGATCAAAGACATCAAGCGACCTTCTGGCGTACGCCTCATCGCAAGTCCCGCAACACGATCAAGCCCGATATTCCAGCGCGTCAACCAACGCTCCAGGCTATCAATAAAATCCGCATCTTGGCAAATGACCGCAATATCTGTTTGCTCCTGCGCAAAAGCCTCGCGAATCAACAAAGCCGTCATCCCCACCTCACTACTTCGGTCTGGCGCGATGAAAGCCTGTATATTCTCTGGTGGTTGCGCAACAGAAAGTATTTCTTCTTTCTGGCTTCGGAAAACCGCGCGATAAAAACTATCACGCGATTCTGGCACAATATCCAACATACGACACAAACGCGCCAAAGCATAACCAGGGTGACTAGGCACATGCTGCACTATCTCTGGATCAGAGACCACCTCTAACCCTTGCAGATAAACCCAACCTTGCGGTGCAGCTAATACTGCCTGCATCAAATGCTGCACCGCCACCGCGCGCCCACTAGAACCTGCAATAATAATCGGGTCTTTGATATTCTCTGCCAGTTTGCGCAATACAGCATTACGGCGGGTAATGGCATCAAGACACTGATTTTCCGCACACCAATCAGGCCAAAAATCCTGCACCACCGTCATAAATTCAGCAAGCCTGCCCCAATGTTCCGCATAGTCCGTATGTTCTGGTACGCTAAGATGAGCCAAACTATGATCAAACTCTCCAAGCCTGTCCATCGCCTGACCCAAACTATAGGCCAGCAAACTATCCTGCTCGGCGGTGCCTTTGCTGCTATCGACGGCTCTGG
>JAHDDM010000109.1 GCA_020629355.1 Rhodospirillaceae bacterium | reverse complement strand
TTCCAGTATTGGTGGTGACACTATTCATTATCCTGTTCTGGTATGTCATGGCCGTAGTACTGAACACACCCTGGGCAGAGGACAAAGCCAAACGCGCGGGAATAACACTCACGACAACAGAACTGGTAAACGACACCTGGTCTCAGGAAAAACCACGTCTGCCTGCACCACATCAAATAGTTGCTGAAATGTGGCAGACCATTGCACAGAAAAAAATCACCTCGAAACGCTCGCTGGTCTATCACAGTGGCGTGACCCTTGGTTCAACCTTACTTGGCTTTGCCCTAGGTGTTGGCTTGGGAGTTATCCTATCGGTATTTATTGTCTATTATCGCGTCATGGATATGAGTGTCATGCCGTGGGTGATTGCCAGCCAAACCATCCCTTTGCTGGCCATAGCGCCCATGATTATCGTGGTGCTGAATGCCATTGGGATTAGCGGTGTCGTGCCAAAATCGGTGATTTCGATGTATCTGTCCTTCTTCCCTGTGGTGGTGGGTATGGTCAAGGGTTTGCGTAGCCCTGACCAGATGCAGCTTGATCAAATGCACACCTGGAATGCCAACAGTGCTACGGGGTTCTGGAAATTACGCCTGCCCAGCTCGGCGCCTTATCTGTTTGCCTCGATGAAAATTGCCATGGCGGCCTCGCTGATTGGCGCAATTATTGGCGAATTACCCACAGGAGCAGTGGCAGGTCTTGGCGCGCGGCTGCTTGCAGGAAGTTATTACGGTCAAACCATCCAAATCTGGAGCGCACTTTTAACCGCTGCTGCTCTGGCGGCTCTGTTGGTCAGCCTCATTGGTATGCTGCAAAAAGTAACCCTACACAAAATGGGGATGATACGATGAGTATTCTTGTGCTGGGTATCGTCATCTGGTTACTGGCTTGGGGGCTAAATGTTTGGCTCGCCAAGCACAACAACCGCTTTACGGCTTTTGCTGTACCGATTATTTTTGGCGCAAGCCTCTTGGTGCTATGGGAATGTATTGTTCAGGGCTTGAAAATTCCTTCTGCCTTGCTTCCCGCGCCTTCGGCTATTGCCGCAACCTTTGCAGATTCCACTGATATTCTGTGGGTGGATTTTGTCCAGACCGTACTCAAAGGCGCGCTTTCGGGTTATGTGTTGGGGTGCGGTGCAGCGATTATTATCGCACTGTTCATTGAACGCTCGCCCTTTTTGAAGCGTGGGCTACTACCCATCGGGAACTTTGTCGCCGCTCTGCCAATTATTGGCATGGCACCGATTTTGGTGATGTGGTTCGGCTTTGACTGGCAGTCGAAAGCAGCGATTGTGGTGGTGATGGTGTTCTTTCCTGTTCTGGTCAACACCATGGAGGGCTTTCAGGCCACGGATGCGATGCAGCGCGACTTGATGCACACCTATAGCGTAAATTATTGGGTGTCGATGTTGAAATTGCGGATTCCAGCAGCGATGCCTTTTATCTTTAATGGTTTGAAAATCGCCAGCACACTGGCTTTAATTGGTGCTATTGTCGCAGAGTTCTTTGGCTCGCCCGTGAAAGGCATGGGCTTTAGAATATCGACTTCCGTTGGTACTCTGAATATGGCTTTAGTCTGGTCTGAGATACTGGTGGCGGCGCTGGCTGGTACAGGTTTTTATGGCGTGATTGCCCTGATTGAGCGTAAAATAACGTTTTGGCATCCGTCTCAACGAGGTAAGGCATAGTGCTTTGCTGATCAACCCAGGAGGAAAAACATGAAACTTAAATCATTACTTTTGGCTGGTGCAATGGTGCTTTCAGCATCGGCAGCACAGGCCTCGGACGAAGTAACACTGCAACTGAAATGGGTAACACAAGCCCAGTTCGCCGGCTACTATGTCGCTGAGGATAAAGGATTCTATGATGAAGAAGACCTTGATGTCACCATCAAGCCCGGTGGTCCAGACATTGCGCCAGGACAGGTTATTGCTGGCGGCGGCGCAGATGTCGTTATTGACTGGATGCCTTCGGCTCTGGCAGCGCGGGAAAATGGTCTGCCACTGGTGAATATTGCCCAACCCTTCAAATCTTCTGGCATGATGCTGACCTGTCGTAAAGATTCAGGGATCAAGTCACCAGAAGATTTTCGTGGCAAAACCCTTGGCGTCTGGTTCTTTGGTAACGAATATCCATTCCTAAGCTGGATGAGCCAACTTGGAATTCCAACTGACGGTTCGGCAAATGGTGTTGAGGTCTTAAAGCAAGGCTTTAATGTTGATCCGATTCTGCAAGGCCAGGCAGCGTGTGTTTCCACCATGACCTACAACGAATACTGGCAAATTATTGATGCTGGTCTGTCCGCCGATGATCTGGTGGTCTTCAAGTATGCTGAGCAAGGTGTGGCGACACAAGAAGACGGTCTGTATGTTCTGGAAGAAAACCTGAACGATCCCGCTTTTGTCGATAAAATGGTACGCTTTGTCCGTGCCTCAATGAAAGGCTGGAAATGGGCTGAAGCCAATCCTGAAGCTGCGGCGGAAATCGTACTGGATAATGATGCTTCTGGTGCACAGACCATGAAACATCAGGTGCGCATGATGGGCGAAGTTGCCAAGCTGACCGCGGGTTCCAATGGTGCGTTGGATGTCAACGACTATAACCGTACAGTGGCAACACTCATGGCGGGTGGCTCTGATCCTGTGATCAGCAAGAAACCTTCTGGTGCATGGACCAGTGTCATCACCGATGCAGCGTTGAAGTAATATTCAATACTGGTAATCTAGGCACGGTAGGGCAATCGCTTTACCGTGCCTTTTTATTTTCAGAATATATATGATCAATGTGTATAATACGTTCTTTTATCATATTTTTTTCTTTATCGCTCACGGCAAATGCGCAAGATTTTGGTGCGCGGCCTGTCTTTGAAGCACTGGATGAGAAAAGCGTCAAGCTAGGTCAACTGCTGTTTTATGATCCGATCCTTTCAGGCAATCGCAATATCAGCTGTGCCACCTGCCACCATCCTAAATTTGGCACATCAGATGGTGTCAGCCTGTCCTTTGGCGAGGGCGCAAGTGGTCTTGGGCGCAATCGCTCTATCAGCGAGAAAAATCGCCCTGAGCAACGAATCCCTAGAAACGCATCTGGCTTGTGGAATCTTGGTACAAGCGAATTTACCGCTTTATTCCATGATGGCAGGCTGGAATTTGACCCTGCCCAACCACACGGGATACGCACGCCACTTGGGCAGGACATGACTTATGGCTTCGAGGGGATACTGTCGGCTCAGTCGATGTTTCCCGTGCTTTCTGGCGATGAAATGGCGGGGCATTATAGCGAGAACGAAATATCCACAGCAGTACGTTTAAGCCAGCTCTCAACAAAAGGCGGGGCTTGGGATCGTATCACCAAGCGCGTGACCGATATTGCTGAATATCAACAGATGTTCACAGAGCTTTATCCTGATAAAAACACCATCACATTCGCTGATATTGCCAATGTCATTGCAGATTTTATCCGCTTTGAATGGCGCGCGGATAACAGCCCCTTTGATCAAGCCATGCAAGGCGGCACGCCTCTATCAACACAGGCCGCGCAAGGGATGAAGTTATTTTATGGCAAGGCGGGATGTTCCGAATGTCACTCTGGCTGGTTACAGACCGATCATCAATTCCACGCCATTGCCATGCCGCAATTTGGCCCTGGCAAGGCTGCACGGTTCGAGAGCCATGCCCGCGATATTGGCAGAATGCGCGTTACAGGTGACCCCAAGGATGCCTATAAATTCCGCACCCCCTCGCTACGCAATGTTGCCTTGACTGCACCTTACGGACATAACGGAGCTTATAATTCGCTTGAGGCAGTGATCCGGCACCATCTTAATCCCGTGGCCAGTTTGCGCAATTACGCCCGTGATCAAGCGGTTTTACCCGCCTTTGCTCAGGCTCAGGACTGGCGAATTTTAGATGATGCTGCAGAGCTTGAAGCCATAGCAGCCGCCAATAGTCTTGCGCCTATCACATTGCATCAAAGTGAAATTGATGATCTGATTGCATTCCTGCATAGCCTCACGGATCACAAGGCAGCCTCAGGGCGTTTAGGCGTTCCCGAAACCGTTCCCAGCGGCTTACCTGTCGATCAATAGTGCTTTGTCTAAATCTTCAGGCTCTTCGTAATACAGACGGAGATGGTGCGCGGGATGTTGCAGAGACTGAACGACTTGGGAAACCTCGGAAAGCTCAATCCAGTCCCTGCCCTGCTCGATCAAAATCGGCTGTGCGGAATCGTAAGGCTTGAAGCTTACTTGATCAATCCACACGCCTGTTTTGGCGGTGAACTCTGCACATTGCGCATCTGTTTGCATTATCGGCAACAAACGCTGCTTTTCGGCCTCGGTGGCTTCATGGCAATGATACAGATTGCGATAGCGTAAACGGCGGGCATATTCGGCCAGCATCGGGTCTGCACCATCTTCTGAGACCGCAAGGATATGCTGAAGGTGCGTATCATCCAGCGCGAGAAAATCTGTGATATTTCGTGCATCCACGGCTTTGCCATACCAACGGCTTAGAGCCAGATCAGCAGGCATTTCACCTGTCTGGCACAGGGTACGAAAACGCTGTAGAAAACGTACCAATATGGCCTCGACACCGCGTACCGTGCGATGGAGATATACGGTCTGATACATATGCGAACGCGCCAGCAAATATTCCTCGGCGGCGTAAATCGCACGATGTCCCAAGGCTAAGCCTTTTGGTGACCAGACGATATTATCCAACAGCCAAGGCCAATCAAAACGCCCCTGAAAACTGCCCGTAAGGACTTGATCACGATGCAGATAATCCAAACGATCCGCATCCAACGCCCCTGAAATAATGGTGCTTAAACCCACAATATCCGCTGAAATATCCTGCCCACGCCACAAACGCGCAATGGCCTCAAGGTCATCCAGTCGATCAAATTCAGCAAAGATTGATTGCAGTTCGGTCTCTTGCAGCAATAATGCGCCGATTGCCTCGTGATTGCGTTGTTTGTCCTCGATACGTTCAAAGACGTGGCTATATGGGCCGTGACCAATATCATGCAGCAAAGCCGCTAGTATCACCTGTTCCTGTAGACGTTCCGTAAACACCGCGCCAACTTCACGGTGCACCTTTTGCGTGATGACACGGGCAAGATGCGCGACACCCAAACTATGACTAAAGCGGACATGACTTGCACCAGGATAGACCAAATCTGTCAGGCCAAGCTGGCGAATCCCGCGCAAACGC
>JAHDDM010000108.1 GCA_020629355.1 Rhodospirillaceae bacterium | reverse complement strand
CTAATGAATTAGGCTCACTATACAGATAACCAGCAAGAACCATAACCCCCAATACCACCACGGCAGGGCATTACCCGCCACGCCCTTACGGAGTGTGCGATTAGGCTTGCTATAGAGAAACATTCAATCCCGCAATAATGGCCTTGAGCGAAGCCACTGTCGAGTCGCTATCACGGCCTGCGCCAAAGAAAATCTTCCCATCAACATCCAGTTCGATATAGGAAATGGCCTCAACATCTGAGCCTGCACCAATAGCATGTTCAGAATAATCATTGATGCTGATGCTTCTGTGCCAATGGTTCTGTAGCGCATTGACAAAAGCATCAAGGGGGCCACTGCCTTCGCCGCGAATAGTCGTTGCTTGACCGTTGATCATCAATTCTGCCTCAATCCCGCGTTTGGCCTCGGTATTGTCGCCCTCTTTCGGCACCGCCTGATGCAAGATAAGACGTACCGGCTCTTCAGGCATGAAATGGTCCTCGAAGACTTCAAGGATACCCGCTGCACTGATTTCAGCTTCGGATTGATCGGTGATTTTCTGCACCGATCGGGACAAAGACTGTTGAAATGTACGTGGCAGACGATAGCCATAGTCACTCTCAAGCAAGAAGCTGACACCACCCTTGCCAGATTGGCTATTGACGCGAATGACGGTCTCGTAACTACGATTGAGGTCTTCAGGATTGATGGGCAGGTAGGGAATATCCCACAGATTTTTATTGCTGGCACGGCGTTGTTCCAGCGATTTTTTAATGGCATCCTGATGCGAGCCAGAAAAGGCCGTAAAGACCAGCTTGCCACCATAAGGGTGGCGTTCATGGATAGGCAAACGATTGCAGAATTCTACTGTTTTGACAATTTCAGGCATATTGCTGAAGTCCAGTCCAGAATCAATGCCGTGGGTATACAGATTCAAGGCCAAAGTCACCAGATCGACATTGCCAGTCCGTTCACCATTGCCAAACAAAGTCCCCTCGATACGGTCTGCACCAGCCATAACCGCCATTTCCGAGGCCGCAACGCCTTGACCTCGGTCATTATGGGTGTGGACAGAAATTTCAATGGAATCACGGCGGCTGATATGATCACAGAACCAGTTAATCTGATCCGCATAGACATTGGCTGAGGTAACCTCGACAGTAGCAGGTAAGTTAATAATGGTTTTGCGTTCAGGGGTTGGCTCAAGAATATCCAGTACAGCCTCGCAAACTTCCAAGGCATAATCCATTTCGGTTTGGGTGAAACTTTCTGGCGAATATTGGAAACGTACTGAAGTGTCATTGAATTTCTCTGCCCCGTCGCGGATCATTTTCGCGCCGTCAACGGCAAGCTGTTTGATTTCTTTGCGATCCTTACCAAAAACCCATTCGCGCTGTCGTGGCGAGGTCGAATTGTACAGATGCACAATCGCACGGGGATAGCCTTCCAGTGCCGCGAAAGTCTGACTGATCAATTCAGGCCGCGCCTGGGTCAAGACCTGTGCCTCAAGATTTTCATCAATTAAATTTTTCTCGACTAATAGACGGGCAAAATCAAAATCTGTCTGTGATGCACTAGGAAAGCCTATCTCAATTTGCTGAAAGCCTATTTTGCGCAAGAGCTGATACATCTTCAGCTTGCGTGCCTCGCCCATTGGCTCAATAAGTGCTTGATTTCCATCGCGCAAGTCAACGCTACACCAGATGGGCGCGTGCGTAATTTCGCGCTCTGGCCAGGCTCTATTCGGATAGCGAAAAAGCTCTGGTCGGCGATATTGTGTGATATCCATTGTATTCCTCTGTGAATGCTGCATTCATCTACGCAAGGCAATTTGACTTTCTTGAAGTAAGAGACTATATATTTACATTATCACAAGGATCAAGCAAGAAAGAGCGCAAATTATGTCAAATGATGATCGTGTACAGACCCTGCAAAATAAACATGCTGAAATCGACGCTGAGTTACAGACTCTTGTGCGGGTTCCAGTATACAACAATATTTCGGAATTGAAAAAAGCCAAGCTTGCCATCAAAGACGAAATTAGACGTCTTCAGGAAGAAATGCAGGTTTTGGCAACTTAGATTACTGAATAGCCTTCTTGGATTTTAGTTTTTGCCGTTTTGGATGTGGCGTGATTTTTAGCGTAATATCCACTGGTCTGCCGCCTGCACCAACCTCAACCAGGCCGCCAGAAGTCAATTTACCAAACAGAATTTCTTCGGATAGGTTCTTTTTGACCTTTTCGGCAATCAAGCGGCTAATGGGTCTTGCACCAAGTGCTGCATCATAGCCCTCGCGCACAAGATATTTCCGCGCCGCAGGGTGTAATTTAATCTCAATCTTCCGATCAAGAAGCTGGGCTTCCAATTCAAGGAACATCTTGTCCACCACCTGCTCGATAACTTTCGGCGGCAAGGCATCAAAGGAAATCTCGGCATCAAGACGATTGCGGAATTCTGGCTGGAATAGTCGTCCAATGGCTTCTTTGTCTTCGCCCTTTCGTCCTGTCCGCTCGAAACCAAATGCTGCACGCGACATATCGGCTGCTCCCGCATTCGTGGTCATAATCAATATCACGCGACTAAAGCTGACCTCTTTACCAGTATGATCCGTAAGCTTGCCGTGGTCCATGACCTGCAACAGAATATTGTAAATATCAGGATGCGCCTTTTCAATTTCATCCAACAGCAAAACACAATGCGGATTTTGATCAATGGTATCAGTGAGTTGCCCACCTTGATCATAGCCAACATATCCTGGCGGCGCGCCTATCAGACGTGCTACGGCATGACGTTCCATATATTCGGACATGTCAAAGCGTTTCAGTTTTATGCCCATGATTTGCGACAGCTGCCGCGACATTTCAGTCTTGCCCACCCCTGTTGGCCCTGAGAACAGGTAGCACCCGATGGGTTTGCCAGCCTCACGTAAGCCAGCGCGGGATAATTTCACCGCATTCACCAGAGCCTCAACCGCACGATCCTGACCAAAGACCACGCGCTTCAGATTCTGATCAAGATTCTTCAGGACATGACGATCATCGCGGCTCACCTGCTGTTCAGGAATTTGTGCCAGATGAGCAACAATTTTTTCAATTTCGGTTGCGCCAATTTTCGGCTGTTTTGCAGTATCGGAATCAAGCACTTTTCCAAGCTGCAAAGCCGCACCAGCCTCGTCAATCACATCAATCGCCTTATCTGGCAGGCGACGATTCGCCAGATGCTGCACGGATAAACGCACGGCTTCACGCAAGGCTTCTTCGGAATATTCTGTATCGTGATGTTCTGCATAAGTAGAACTAACGCCTTTGAGAATTTCTACGGCTTCCTCTTCGGAAGGCTCGGGAACATCGACTTTTTGGAAGCGCCGCTCTAATGCACGGTCTTTTTCAAAGTGGTTGCGATATTCGCGGTATGTTGTTGCTCCAACACAACGCAAACGCCCTTTGCCTAGAATTGGCTTCAGCATATTCGAGACATCAAGGCTGTTGCCACTGGCGGCACCCGCACCAACAATCGTGTGAATTTCATCGATGAACATAATGGCATTGGGTTGTTTTTCTAATGCTGCCAGCAGGATTTTCAAACGTTCTTCAAAATCACCACGATAGCGCGCACCCGATAACAATCCCGCCAAATCAAGACCGTAAATCACGGCATCTTTCAAGCGCTCTGGCACTTGAGCTGCGTTAATTCTTTGTGCCAAGCCTTCGATCAAGGCCGTCTTGCCTACTCCAGGATCACCAATAAGCAGAGGGTTGTTTTTGCTCTTGCGGCACAGAATCTGCATGATACGCTTCAGTTCTTGTGTGCGCCCCACCAAAGGCATAAATGCACCCTCAGCCGCTTTAGCGCAATAGTTGACGCAATATTTCGCCAATACTTCATCTTCGTTACCCATCTTTGCTGTTTCAGAATCGCCTTCGGTGAATATGGGTAGCTCGTCTTCGGCTCGAACGCCATGCGAAAGAAAGCTGGTAGCGTCTAATCGCGTCACATTCTGTTGCGCGAGAAGATACACGCCATAGCTTTCGTCTTCAGCAAGCAAGGAGACCAAAATATCTGAACCGCAAATTTGCTTTTTACCCGCATGTTGGGCATGTAAGGAAGCACGGCGCAGGACACGCTGAAAACCTTGAGTCGGGACAGGCACGCCCTCGAGGGTTCGGGTTTCTATTTCATCAATCAGATGATGGGTGAGTCCCTTGGTAATTTCAAGGCAATCGACATGCAGGGCGCTGAGCAGCTCAACAGCGTCTCTGTCCTGCATTAAGGCCAACAGCAGATGCTCGATGGTGATCATTTCCTGCTCGAAGCCCACCGCCAGCTCACGCGCGCGGTGTAAGGTCTTCTCGAGTTCTTCGGACATCATGGCTTTTTCTCCAGTGTGCAACGGAGTGGATACTGTTCAGCACGCGCCAACTCCATTGTCTGTGTGACTTTGGTTTCTGCTATTTCAAACGGATATATTCCGCATATTGCGCGGCCTTGATGGTGGACTTGTAGCATAATCTCCACGGCCTCTTCGATAGATTTATGATACAGAGACACCAGCACATAGACGACAAAATCCATCGGGGTGTAATCATCGTTCAGCATCAAGACCTGATATTGACTCGGCGGCTTGATTTTTGGACGCACTAATGTCGCGACATCACCATCGGGTTTGTCCTTGGGCTGTTGCGGGCGAGAAGTCATGGCGGCGAAGAATTTCCTGAATGATTAGAGACCATATATGTTATATAGTCATCATCGTAGCAACATCCAAGACTTTAAGCCAACTGTGAAAAAAACCCGTATCGCCAATCCACGCAAATCTCATGTCGAGCTAAAAAGCGCGCGTGGTCGTTCTGCCTCTTCGCAACGTTGGTTACGGCGACAGCTGAATGATCCTTTTGTTCTGAAGGCTCAGGCCGAGGGTTACCGAGGCCGCGCGGCCTATAAACTTACAGAATTACAGGAAAAGTTTCAGATACTCCGCCCTGGAATGAACGTAGTGGATATTGGCTGTGCCCCAGGTGGCTGGTTGCAGGTGATCAAGCAATGTACCCACCATGGTAAAATTATTGGCATTGATCTTTTGGCCACTGAGCCTTTGAAAGGGGTGACGCTTTTTCAGGGTGATGCACGGGAAGAGGCCGAACAAGTGCGTATTTGGCAAGCTTGCGAAGGTACGGTGGATGTGGTGCTTTCGGATATGGCGGCGGCAATGTCTGGTCATGCCAAGACCGATCAGGT
>JAHDDM010000107.1:1430-5224 GCA_020629355.1 Rhodospirillaceae bacterium | reverse complement strand
TATTCAGGAAGACACCTATCGCTTTGCCCGCATTGTCGAAAGCTTGGGCTTGCAGGTGGTGCGAGCTTTAATGACCCTGATTGCTTTTCTGCCTATCCTGTGGGCTTTGTCTGAAGATATTGCCCTACCCTATTTCGGTAAATTTAACGGTTCACTGGTTTGGGTGGCCTTGGTACTCACTATTGGCGGTTTGATAATCTCTTGGTTTGTCGGGATCAAATTGCCTGGACTGGAATACAACAACCAAAAAGTCGAGGCCGCATTCCGCAAAGAACTGGTCTACGGTGAAGACGATAAAATCAATTACGCTGGAACAGAAAATCTTATTCAACTCTTCACGGGCATTCGAATCAATTACCACCGCCTGTTTGCCCATTATGGCTATTTTGATCTTTGGGTCACCATCTATAATCAATTCGTCATTATCGTGCCGTTCCTGCTTATTGGACCAAGTATCATTGCAGGGGTTGCAACATTGGGCGTTGCCATGCAGGTCAATAATGCCTTTGATAAGGTGCATGGGGCGTTTTCGCTATTTATTGATAATTGGACAACAATCACGGAATTGCGCTCGATTGTGAAGCGCTTGCGAGAATTTGAGACAAACTTGCGCAAGTTTAATCCTGACTGGACATAAGGAAGACAATAATGAAAATTGATGGTAATTCTATTCGCGTTGGTAATGTCATCGAACATAAAGACCGACTGTGGCGTGTCGTGAAAACGCAACATGTCAAGCCTGGTAAAGGTGGCGCATTCCTGCAAACTGAGATGAAGGATATTCGCTCTGGCACAAAATTGAACGAACGGTTTCGTTCCTCAGAAACGGTAGAGCGTGTGCGCCTTGAGCAGCGTGATCATCAGTTTCTGTTTGGTACAGGCGAAGACTTCACCTTCATGGATGTCGAGAGTTTTGAGCAGGTAAGCCTGTCTCTGGAAATGATCGGTGAAGATGCAGCACGCTATCTGGATGAAGGCATGGTGGTGAACATCGAATCCTACGAAGGCGATGTGATCGGCATGGCTTTGCCAGACACCGTAATACTGGAAATTGCCGAGGCGGATGCTGTGGTCAAAGGCCAAACCGCCTCGTCTTCCTATAAGCCAGCAGTGTTATCGAATGGTGTCCGCACCTCTGTCCCGCCCTATATTGAAAGCGGGACAAAAGTCGTGATCAATACAGTAGACGGCAGCTACCTCGAACGCGTAAAGGGTTGATTTTATGGCATTACACATGCCCGATCCGTTTTTAACGGTCATGTATCAAGCAGCACTGGCAGCAGAACCTGCTCTTTTGCGCGATTTTGGCGAGGTCGATAAGCTACAGATTTCCATCAAAGGCCCTGGTGACTTTGTCAGCCGCGCTGATCGCAAGGCCGAATCGGATATTCAGGAAGTGCTACAGTCCACCTTTCCAGGTATTGGTTTTCTGATGGAAGAATCGGGAAAGTCTGGCTCTCAAGACACTTGCTGGGTCGTTGATCCGCTTGATGGCACGTTGAATTTCTTACATGCAATCCCGCATTGGTGTATTTCGATTGCGCTGAAACAAGGCAAAGAGATTACCCACGGTCTGATCCACGATCCCATTCGTAACGAGACCTTTTTTGCCGCTAAAGGTGTCGGGGCATACTTGAATCGCTTGCGGATTCGCTGCTCAGCACGCAAGAATGCTGGCGAATCTGTTGTTGCGGCTGCTTGGCAACGGCCCTCTTCGGGCGAAAAGGCCGTATCTGAATCCAAACGCCGCGTTGAACAGCTACAGCAAAAAACCACAGCAGTGCGTATTACTGGCAGTGCAGCCTTGAATTTTGCCTATGTTGCGGCGGGAAGATTCGAGGGCTACTACCAACAGGGGCTTGACCCTTGGGACTGTGCAGCTGGCATGATCATCGTTCAGGAGGCTGGCGGCATGACCAGCCGCCCTGATGCTGGTGAATTTGATCCGATGGTTGCCCAAAAACCCTTTTTGACCTCGAACAGTGCGGTACATGACGCCTTATTGCAGGTTATCCGATAATCACTTGCTGAAAGAGGTGTTTTCTGGCTAGATAGCATTCAAGGTAGTCCGTTTTCTTTATAGGTTGAGCACAATGGTTAGGAAATATCTATCACACATGCTTATTGTCGTTGCAGTCATCGCAATGGGTGCTGCGGCGCTTTTTGAACAGCTGCACAATGCTTTTGTTTCAAACCTTTATATCAATGGTGGGATATTAGGGGTCTTGCTTTTGGGAGTCTTGCTCAGTTTCGTACAGGTTCTGCGTTTAGGGCGGGAATGGAAATGGATCGAGTATATCCGCCTGAAATTGCGCAATCAAAACAGCAATGACGACAGGCCGAAAGCTACACCTTCAGCCGAAAAAGCGACGCCTTTTGCTGGCAAACCCACCTTACTTGCGCCACTGGCAAATATGCTCGAAGAACAGGAACGGGTCAGCGGCGATATTCGCCTATCGCCGTCATCCATGAAATACCTTTTGGATAGCGTGTCTTTGCGCCTTGAAGAAAACAGTGACCTTTTGCGCTATTTCGTTGGTCTTCTGGTATTTATTGGACTTTTAGGGACATTTTGGGGTCTGATGGAAACCCTGTCCAGTATTGGTCAAGTCATCCAGAGCTTCAGTCTCGATAAAAACGATATTGTTCAATCTATCGAAGACATTCGTACTGGCCTCACCGCCCCGATTAGCGGCATGAGTACCGCTTTTTCTTCATCTTTATTCGGATTGGGCGGTTCGCTGATTCTAGGTCTGTTGTCTCTGTTTTGCAATCAGGCACAGAATCGCTTCCATAACGAATTGGAAGAGTGGTTTTCTTCGATTACACGCCTTGGGTCAACAACAGGTACAGACGGCGGTGATCAACCCGTCTACGTTCAGTCCCTGTTAGAGCATACCGCCGATACGCTCGATAAAATGGGCTGGAATATGCAACAGTCTCAAACCCAACAACAACAGACCCTTGATCGCTTGGATGCTTTGAATACACACCTCAGTCGCCTTGCAGAAACCAGTGATCAAAGCCAATTAATTCGACAGGTGCTACAGGCTAATCATAAGCTGGAAATGACCCTGCACAAAGACCGTCAAGAGATGACAGCACAGCTTCGTGAGGAACTGCGGCTTCTTGGTCGTGTCTTTGCGGGGCAGAGCAAGCCCAAAGATACTGGCGCAGAAAGGTAATTCATGGCCACGGGGTATCGTCGCACACGCCAATCGATAGATTTCTGGCCTGGCTACGTTGATGGCCTTGCTGGGCTATTGATGATGATGCTGTTTTTACTGCTGTTCTACGTTCTTGGTGAACTGGTCTATAGTACAGCCTTGGAAAGCAGCAAGGAAGACGTGAAGAACAAGTCCAATGTGATCACTGATTTACTGGATCAGCTGACCATTGCAGAAAACAACAAAGCTCGCCTTGAAGAGCAGATACTCACGCAACGGCAAGAGATTCAGAGTTTGCTGAATATTCAAAATGATCAGGCACAAGAAATAACCAGCCTCATCAGCGAGCGTGATACGCAAGCAGCAGAGTTTCTCAGGTTTAGACAACAGTCTGAAAGTACGATCAACGAAAAGCAAGAACAGCTGGGTCTGCTCAGCGCGGCACTAGAGGCAGAACGCGCCCGCCTTGCCGCGACCACACTTGCCTTGGAAGAAAGTAAAAAATCCTTAAAAATCAGCGCGCAACAGCTAGAATCCTTAGTCGCTGAACGTGATGCGCTGAAGGTCACGCTGGCTGAAGCCAAAATGTCCCTTGGTGAGACCATCACCACCCAAGCGGATCAAATT
>JAHDDM010000107.1:0-1330 GCA_020629355.1 Rhodospirillaceae bacterium | reverse complement strand
GGAATTGCCACGCTTCTGCTTGAAGTGCTGGCCGAAGCACCCAAAGATTTACCGTGGATTATCCGTGTCGATGGTCATACCGATACCCGCCCAATCAACACGCCGCAATTCCCGTCAAATTGGGAGCTGTCTTCTGCTCGTGCCATTGCCGTTGTGCGCTATCTTCGTGAACTTGGTATTCCCGAAACACGTCTTGCTGCCACAGGCTTTGCCCATATGCACCCCATCGAGAACCGCGATGACGAAATCGCCCATCGCCGCAATCGCCGAATCGAGATGAAACTCACACAACGTTAATAGTTTATATTAAGGAAACCTCATGCGTATTGGATTACTTGTTCTCAGCACTGGAATCATGCTCGGCTGTAGCACATTCACCGCAACACAGGCACCAGAGGAGCTTTCCAGAGAACCTTACCGCGCCATGGCTTGTGACGACTTATATTTGAAATTCAAGAACATTCACTCTGATGCCCTCGCCTTACACAGTTCCAGTGACACCACAGGGAACACCGAAAAACAACCAGTCTCTTCCGAACCCGTCTGGAAGAAAATGCTGAACACCAGTATCGAAAATATTCAAAAATTGATTGATCGGGGCGAAAAGCCTAACGCGAAAGAAATCCACAATCTCACCCTGGAAATCGCTGCTATCGAAGAAGTCGCTGTTGAGAAAGAATGCACGCCTCTGCTTGCATCACTCACCGAACATCGGGTTCAACTACGGCAACTTCAACAGGCACAATAGCACTTGCACAGGCAGGCAGCCTAGGCTATAGGATGCAAGCAATTTCCATAGAAGACATTTGACAGGTTCAAGACCATGAAAAAAGACATTCATCCTGAATATCACGAGATTACCATCGAAATGACCGATGGCAAATCGTACAAGACTCGCTCTACTTGGGGTAAGGAAGGCGATGTCCTAAAACTTGAGATTGACCCAACCTCGCATCCCGCTTGGACTGGCGGCCCACAAAAAATGATGGAACGTGGCCAGCTGGCGCGCTTCCGTAATCGTTATCAAGGTTTGGGCACGTAAGACACGGCAACCTAAACCCTTACACGCTGCTGCATCCAGCCATAGGTAAAGCGTTCGTTCTTCGGGCTTGTTTCTGAAATTTTTATATAAAACGCACCCTGCAAGCAATTTAGGGCTTTCAGCAAAACAGCTGAGTCGCGGTCGCTTACATAGTCCTTGAGAGCTCCTAAGGTCTTCTCGCCCATACCGCCATCAACAATCAGGTCTGGATACAACATCCCCTGCTGGTTAAAGGCATTCAGCGCCCTCTGCAAAAATTTTACCGCACGAGAGACCCCGCAATTCACG
>JAHDDM010000106.1:4048-5237 GCA_020629355.1 Rhodospirillaceae bacterium | reverse complement strand
GTTTCGCCGTAACGGGTATATAGCCCAGAAAGCCAGCCAAGACGATGATAATGCAGCCCTAAACTTAAGCCCCATGCGCCACCACCGATAATACCTATCTTCACCATTCGAGACTCCAACGCGGCTGGGCTTGATGATGTTCCGCAATGGGCGCAAGACCTGCCTTGATACGCTCTATCGCTGCCCAGGCAATCATGGTGGCATTATCGGTGCAAAGTCTCATCGGCACAGTGGACAGAGCCGCATTTTCGCGGATGCAGAGCACCTCAAGCGATTGACGCAATATCTGATTTGCCGCAACACCACCAACAAAAACCACGGGGATTTTATCAGAATACTCAGGATACAAGGCACGAAATTGACGCAACGCATTGTTCAGGCGATTTTGCAAAACATTACCCACCGCACTATGTAGGCTTGCCGCCATATCACAACGGGCTTGCTGTTTTTCTGTCTCCGTCATCGGCGGTAATTGTCGCCATAAACGCGACACTGCCGTTTTCAACCCCGAAAAGGAAAAGTCGCAACTCAAGCGGTCAGATTTATCGCGCGCGCCAACAAGCGGACTAGGCAATGCGAATCGTGTGGGATCACCGTCTTGCGCCAATCTTTCCAGTATCGGGCCACCAGGGTAGGTAAGCCCCATGATAATCGCGGATTTATCAAACGCCTCGCCTAAAGCATCGTCTCGGCTACGGCCTAGAATCTGGTAATCGCCTAAGCCTTTGGCAAGGATCATCAGGGTATGCCCACCAGAGGCCAACAGCACCAGATACGGAAACTCTGGCTTTTCCGTGCCTAATCGCGGCGATAATAAATGCCCCTCAAGGTGATGAATGCCATAGAACGGTAGCTGCCAGCGCATCGCCATGGTACGTGCGAGCATACTGCCCACCAATAACCCGCCGATTAAACCAGGTCCTGTGGTACAGGCAATAGCAGACAATTTATCTGGCGTGGTGCTGGCTTCCTGCAAAGTGGCCTCGATTAAAGATGGAAAATGCTGAACATGCGCCCGTGCCGCCAGTTCTGGCACAACGCCACCAAATTCAGCATGGTCAGGAATCTGAGAATAGATGTTTTCGGATAAAATTTCTGTCTTATCGCCGTCTTGACGCAAAATTGCCACGGCAGTTTCGTCACAGGAACTTTCCAAAGCAAGAATACTAAAGCTATCCATTGAATGCAT
>JAHDDM010000106.1:0-3948 GCA_020629355.1 Rhodospirillaceae bacterium | reverse complement strand
ACCTTAGCGCAAGAGTAGCCAGATGTCTCCGATACAATCCCATTTGCGCATAGGTACGCGAGCATCCATACTCGCTTTGTGGCAGGCAGACAAGGCGATTGCTTCATTGCAGGAAATTGTTCCTGAACAGAGCTGTTCTGTGGTGAAAATCACCACCAGTGGTGATCAGAATCAACAGGGGTCACTCGCTGATATTGGCGGTAAAGGCTTGTTTTCCAAAGAGATAGACCGCGCATTGCTGGCAGACGAGATTGATTGTGCGGTACATTCCCTGAAAGACCTCGAAACCCAATTACCAGACGGCATTGTACTGGCAGCGGTCTTGCCACGCGATGATCCCCGTGATGCTTTTTTGGGACAAAGCCTGGCATCCTTACCTGCTGGCGCCCGAGTCGGCACCTGTTCGGTGCGCCGTGCTGCACAGGTCTTGATGCAACGGCCTGATCTTCGGATTGTGCCCATGCGCGGCAATGTTCAGACGCGGATACAGAAATTACAATCTGGCACGGCTGAGGCCACTTTATTATCCTATGCGGGATTACAGCGTTTGGGGCTTGAGGCTGAAGCAACGGAGGTCTTCGCCACCGATAGGATGATTCCTGCCGTGGGACAAGGGGTTATTGCGCTTTGTACCAGAGTCGAAGAGGCGGCATTACGGGAGTTATTAGCGCGCATAAATCACCAAGCCACCATGCTGGCCATTACGGCAGAACGGGCTTTATTGGCAGAGCTGGATGGCAGCTGCCATACCCCTATCGGCGGCTACGCCACTTTCCAATACGGAATATTGCAGCTATCGGCGATTGTGCTCAGTCTGGATGGGCAACACCATTACCAGCATCAAGACAGTGCCGTAATGGCTGCAACAGACCTTGAAGCCGCCTATGATCTAGGCGTTCAGGTTGCAGAGACCATCAAAAAACAAGCTGGTGCAATCCTGGCTGAAACCCAATGAGTATTCTCGTTACCCGCCCCACACCCGATGCAGAACCGTTGGTACAACGCTTGCAAACTAAAGGATTGAGGGTTTTGCACGCGCCAATGATGCGGATCAAGGAGATCAGGATCACGGCTTCAGCAAAAGCAGAATTTGATCAGGCTATACAGAACGGACTGGCGCGTCTGGCCTTCACTTCAGCCAATGGCGTTCGGGCTATACTCGCCCAGGCCCCAGAGGCCGTACAGGCACCCTGTTTCTGCGTTGGCGAACAAACCGCTCAGGTCGCACGGAAAGCGGGATTTGAACAGGTTATTGTCTCCGGTGGCGATGTTGCCCATCTGACCGCAACGATTGTGCAGTATTCTGGCGAAAATACGGCCCAATGGTTTCATATTCGCGCACAAAACCATCGTGGTGCTTTAGTGCGGGCTCTATTGGAAAAAGGCTATAATGCCCACGCGATCTGTGCCTATAATGCCGAGCGAGTCACCGCTTTGCCTCAAGAGGTTATCGCCGCTGTCAAGGCAGGGGAAATTCGCGGAGTACTGTTGTATTCACCACGAACAGCACGTCTGTTTGAACAGCTTTTGTTGCTGCATGGCCTTGCGGAATCCTGTAGCAGAATGCGCGCCTATGGATTAAGTAAGGCTGTAGTGGCGGCTTTACAGGAAAGTTGGCTACACAGATGGTTTCCTGAACAGCCAGATGCTCAGGCTCTGGAGGCTCAGGTGATCAAGGAAGGAAGGAATGATGACTGAACGGAAAGATCGTGGCAAAACAATCGAGGCCACTGTAGAGGAAAATGTGCAGAAAAAAAAACCTGTCATCACAAAAAACCGGAGAGTTTCCGCCCTTACATTGCCGTCTGTTATCAGCGTTGCAATCGTATTGATTGCAATAGTCAGCGCTGATTACTGGCGTCCACACACCAATATGGTGCTTGGCGGGATTTTCGGCACACCCAGGCAGCAGGTTCATCCGGATCATCTTGAGGCCCTGCAAACAGACCTTAAGGCATTGCGTGCACAACAACAGGCCTTAAAAAACAATTACGCTACACTGGAAAATCAGACAGCACACAATCAGTTGAACATTGATGAACTGCAATCAGCATCGGATAAAATACAGTCAGCATCGGATAATCAACAGACGACCCTGAGCGGGATTGAGCGCAATCTCGACGAAATATACGCCAATCTGCTTGAGCATGAGCAGCTTGTCGAGACTTTCTCAGGACAAAACAATGCCCTGCCAGAGGATATACTCAAAACCCTGCAGGGATCACTGGCCCGGATCAACCTCGGCTTTGAAGAACTCAGGCAACAGTCTCAAAGGCTCACCGATGCGCAGGGCACTATCAATCAGGAATTTGATGAACTGCATTATGGGATTACACTCGGCTGGGGTATTGAGCATCTGATCAATACCGTTCAAAGCGGCAAGGGTTTTGCCCCGCAACTGGCCGCTTTACGGACAAAGCTTCGCGAAACTGATCGTCAACAGCTTGCCTCTGCTCTGGCGGCACTTGATGCCCATGCCACAAACGGGACTGCGCCACTGGCAAACTGGCAACAACAGGCGGTATCCCTCATCACTGCCGAACAAAATATTGCTCTGCTGGCAGAAAGCCCACCAACATCAGATGGCAATATCCTGCAACAGGTCTGGCATGAAATCCGGGGACTGGTCAAAATCTCCAAAATCGAAAAAACCAGCATATCCGATACATCTCCTGATGCCCTGTTGGCACAACTTGCGGATTTGGCACAGCAGAGTGGCAATGAACGGGCTCTGACGCTCAAGCAACAGGGTGAGCAGATTCAGCAAATCAACAATACCTTGCACAGCTTATCTGGCTGGCTAAAGACTCAGCAGGAGAAATCCTGATGCTACGTTTTCTCTGGACACTATTGCAAATTAGTCTGGTGCTGGTGCTGATTGCCTATATGGGGCAATTCAATACACCAGTGCAGATTAGCTGGAACAACTATCTGATAGAACTGTCTCTATTAACGCTCAGCATTGGACTGGTTGTTGTGTTGGGCTTTCTGTTGTTCGCGGCACTATTTATTGCACGGTTGCGCCGAATACCTAGGAGTTTCAGCGAGTTTCGCCAAAAACGCCGCCGCGAGTCCGGTTATCGTGCGCTAACCCGCGGTATGGTTGCCATTGCAGCAGGCGAAAGGCTTGCGGCCCGAAAGGCCGCAAAACAGGCCGAACTGCTGCTGCAGGATCCACCTTTGACCATGCTGCTTTCAGCACAGTCTGCCCAGCTTGATGGCGACGAACTGGCCGCAAAAAAATATTTCAGTAAAATGCTTGACCATCCTGAAATGGCGTTTTTGGGCTGGCGCGGACTGATCATGCAGTCCCTGAAACAAGGCGATAGAAGCGCGGTGCGAAAACTGATCACTCAAGCCGAAGCACGTTTTCCAAGACAACCGTGGCTGATTACACAGGCATTGGAACTCGAAGAGCTTGAGGGCAATTCCAGCAAAGCACTGGCACTTGTGCATCGGGCGCAAAAGACCGGTGCGTTAACCGCCTCTGATGCCGCTGAACACGAGATCAATCTGCTGCTTCAGCAAGGCCATGACTTCTACGCCGATGGACACTATCCAGAGGCCAGAAATTCGGCCTTAAAGGCCGGTAAAGCCCTCAGAAAACATCAAAAATCTCATCTTATTTCAGCACAGACCCTGCTGTTGGCAGACTGTGCGTTACAGCTGAATAACCGCCAGGAAGCCGAAAAGGCCCTGCAACAGAGCTGGTCTCATCAGGTCGATAGTCAAGCTATTCTCCAGCGTCTGGAAACGCTGTATGCTCAGAAAGAACCGATACAGCGCTGGAAAGCAGCACAGAGCTTCTTCAGAGCTATCGAACTGGATACCACAGCGGCGGTCTGGCTTGCGCATGTCGCCCTGGATGCTGGGTTAATTGGTGAGGCTGAAGCAACTCTACAGCGCGACCCCAAACCAGAGAACCTCGAACACTACAAATTACATCAG
>JAHDDM010000105.1 GCA_020629355.1 Rhodospirillaceae bacterium | reverse complement strand
TGCTCATGCTGGGGTTGATCAGATCATTAATGATCTTACCCTACCTTTTGCTACTTTCTTATCGGATGTTGTTTTTGTCTCAATTCCGGTTTTTGGCGCGAATTTACCTTTAGTCGTACTGTGGTTGGTCATCGGTGCGGTGTTTTTCTCGTTCTACACAGGATTCATCAACCTACGCGGCTTCAAACATGCCATTCAACTGGTACGTGGCGATTATGCCAACCCAAACGACACTGGTGAGGTTTCGCATTTTCAGGCACTGGCAACTGCGGTATCTGGTACGGTGGGAATCGGTAATATCGGCGGAGTCGCGGTTGCGGTTACCGTCGGTGGTGCTGGCGCAACATTCTGGATGATTCTGGCTGGCGTTTTGGGCATGTCGACAAAATTTGTCGAATGTACCCTTGGGGTCAAATATCGTCAAGAAAATGCCGACGGTTCTGTTTCTGGTGGCCCCATGTACTATATGCGTCAAGGCTTGACCGAACTCGGCCATAGTGGTCTTGGCAAATTTATGGGCACATTCTATGCTGTCGGTATTTTCCTAGGTGCTCTTGGTGCTGGAAACATGTTCCAGTCTAACCAAGCATATGTCCAGCTTAATACGGTATCTGGTGGCATGCTGGATGGTATGGGCTGGCTCGTTGGTCTGTTCATGGCAGCAATTGTCTTTATGGTAATCGTTGGTGGTATCAAGTCCATTGCTTCTGTTACGGAAAAAATTGTCCCCCTGATGGCGATATTGTACTGCACTTTTGCGATTATTGTGATCATACTGAACGGAGAGCACATTCCAGCAGCAATCAGCAATATCTTTACAGGAGCATTCACCGCCGAAGGTGTTGCAGGTGGAGCATTAGGCGCAATGATTATTGGTTTCCAACGTGCGGTATTCTCGAACGAAGCGGGTATTGGTTCTGCATCCATTGCCCACTCGGCAGTACGAACGAACGAACCAGTAACCGAGGGCTTTGTCTCTTTGCTTGAGCCATTCATTGATACAATTGTTATCTGTACCATTACGGCTTTGGTCATTGGAACAGCACAGGTTGCAGACCCGAATTTCGCGGGTACAGCAACGGGTGTCGCCATGACTTCATCTGCTTTCGAGCGTGAATTTAGCTGGTTCCCGTATCCACTAGCGATTGCGGCTCTGTTGTTTGCTTTCTCGACAATGATCTCTTGGTCATATTATGGCCTGAAAGGTTGGGCTTATTTATTCGGTGAGAGTACACAGACATTGTATAAAGTCATTTTCTGCGCTTTTGTCGCCCTTGGTTGCATGGTCGAACTTGGCCCAATTCTGCTTATATCGGACTCTTTGGTGTTCTTGATTTGCGTACCGAATATTCTGGCTCTGTACTTCCTCGCACCAGTGGTCAAGCGCGAAATGAACAGCTACCTGGCACGCGTCCAAAGCGGGGAAGTGAAAAGGTACAAGCACTAATCGAGTTCTTTAAGCATTCCGTGGGGTCAATATCCCACGGAATAATTGCTCGACATAAATCTCTGCCTCTGCAAAGGTTTCGTGTTTATTCGGCTGTAGCAACGTAATTTGGCTTTCAAAGTCCGCATAATGCTGCGTTACTGCCCAAATCGAATACAGTAAATGCCTAGGATTTATGGCAGCAATTTTGCCCTCATCAATCCAATGCTGGAATTTTGCCTCGACTTCTTCAACAACATTTTTCAAGTCTTTCTTGATAAACCACGCAATACGCGGACAACCACGCAAAACTTCATTCGCAAATAATCGGCTTTCACGCGGCTTATCGCGGGACAGAGCCAACTTAACCCGAACATAAGACAGTATCTCTTCTATCGGATCGCCCTCTATATTCAAGGCAACAAGCGGTTCGAGCCATTGATCAAGCAGAGACACAAACAATTCAAGATAAATATCTTCTTTGCTTTTATAGTAATAGATGAGATTCGGCTTCGATAACGAGGACAGCGTAGCAATCTGATCCAATGTTGTGCCGCGAAATCCATTGCGCGAGAACGCCTCCAGAGCAGCCTCGCGTATCCGCGTGCGGTTTTCTCGTTGAATACGGGTTAAACGTTCAGGCTTTTTAGTTTCGGAAGTCATTGTGTAGGTAATACCACGCCTTGTAAAATAATCGCCTTCACGGCACGTTTGGTCTCCTGCCATTGCGCATCAGAAAACGCCTGACCGCCGTTCAGCGTTTTAATCTGATGGCCAAAATCTGCATAATGTTGCGTCACTGACCAAATCAGATACAATAATGCACGAGGATCTACAGGGTTGATTCTGCCCTCAGCAATCCAGACCTCAATCACCGCGATACGCTTGTTCGTCCAGTCTTTTAGGTCACGCTCAAGATAATCCTGTACAATAGGCGCGCCCTGAATAATCTCGTTTGCCCAAACTCTTGAACCATAAGGTCTCGTACGAGAGAGTTCAAGCTTGGTATCAATATAATCCCCCAAAGCCTCCTCAGGAGAATTCTCTCTCTTAATACTATCGGCTGCGTAGCGCCAAACATTGTAAATGTCTTCGACTACAGTGCGATACAGCACCTCTTTTTTGGGGAAATAATACAAGACGTTTGATTTCGGAATCTCCGCCTGCTGAGCAATTTTAGCATAGGTTGCACCCGCAAAACCATTTTCGGCAAAAACCACCTCTGCCGCTGCAACAATCCTGTGCAGGTTCTTTTCACGGTTACGAATTTGCTTTTGTGGTATCGCCGCAAAACGCCTGGAATCTGTTGAGTGTGCAGGCAAAAAACTATCCCCATCAAGTCAAAATATAGCTTATTATACCCTGTTTTCAAAAAATCTCAACCACATGATCAAACTTATCTGATCACATGGTCAAAAAACATAGACCAATGTATTAGAAATTATTGACCCGTTGGTCAAAACACGCTAACCTTGCCGAAGATTGAGATACATCCACTGAAAAAGCTACCTTACAGGAGGGGAAATTGGAAAACGATCTTCGTGCATTTTGGATGCCCTTTACGGCAAATCGTCAATTCAAGAAAAACCCACGGATGTTTGTTGCCGCCGATGGGATGTATTACCAAACCAGTGATGGTCGGCAGGTTCTGGATGGCACGGCAGGGATGTGGTGCTGTAATGCGGGGCACAATCGTCCTAAAATTACTGAGGCGATTGGCAAGCAGGCCAAAGAGCTGGATTACGCACCAGCGTTTCAGATGGGGCATTCCAAGGTCTTCGAGCTGGCGAATCGTCTTGTGGAATTAGCGCCTGAAGGCATTGATCATGCTTTCTTCACCAATTCTGGTTCTGAATCGGTAGACACGGCACTGAAAATAGCGATTGCATATCATCGTGCCAATGGCGAAGGCCAGCGCACACGATTGATAGGGCGCGAGCGTGGTTATCACGGGGTAAACTTTGGCGGAATTTCGGTTGGTGGCATTGTGAACAATCGGCGTTTCTTTGGTTCTTTACTGAACGGCGTTGATCATCTGCCAGACACACACATCCCTGAGAAAAATGCTTTTACACGCGGTCAACCAGAATTTGGTGTCGAGCGTGCGGATGCTTTAGAAAAAATCATTGCTCTGCATGGTGCGGATACGGTTGCGGCTGTGATCGTCGAGCCAATGGCAGGTTCAACAGGCGTACTGATGCCGCCGAAGGGCTATCTTGAGCGTCTGCGCGAAATTACCCGAAAGCATGGTATCCTGTTGATTTTCGATGAAGTGATCACAGGATTCGGACGTTTGGGTTCTAATTTTGCGGCGCAGCATTTTGGCGTGACACCTGATTTGATGACCACTGCCAAGGGTTTGACCAATGGTGTGATCCCCATGGGCGCGGTGTTGTGTAGCGCGAAAATCCATGATGTCTTTATGACTGGTCCTGAGCATCTTATTGAATTGTTCCACGGCTATACCTATTCTGGCAATCCGATAGCCTCCGCCGCAGGTCTGGCGACTTTGGAAACCTATCAAGATGAAGGTCTGTTTGAAAATGCTGCCAACCTCAGCAGCTACTGGGAAGATGCCATGCACAGCTTGCGGGGGTTGCCTCATGTTATTGATATTCGTAATATGGGCTTGATCGGAGCAGTAGAGTTAGAACCCATGGCAGACGAGCCAACCAAACGTGCATTTCAGGCTTTTCTTGATGCATATGATCAAGGCCTGTTGATACGCACCACTGGCGACATTATTGCGCTCAGCCCGCCTTTAATGATCAACAAGCAACAGATAGACGAGCTTTTTGAAACTCTCAGCTCGGTACTGAAAGGATTACAATAACATGTACAGCGTCAATAATATCATCGATAACCAATCGGTTGCGTCTCAATCGGGACGTTCAGGCGATATCTTTAATCCCGCAACTGGTGAGGTCATTGGCAAGCTTGGTCTGTCCAGTCCATCTGAACTTGATCAGGCTGTAGAGATCGCAAAAAAAGCTGCCGTGGAGTGGAGTGCCACACCACCTTTGAAACGCGCGCGGGTGATGATGAATTATTTGAACATTCTGAATGACCGCCGCGATGATATTGCCCGTGAAATTAGCCGCGAGCATGGCAAGACCCACCCCGATGCTTTGGGCGAGGTGATGCGCGCCATTGAAGTCGTCGAGTTCGCTTGTGGTATTCCCCAACTGTTGAAAGGCGAATTCAGCCGTCAAGTAGGACCGAATATTGATACCTTTTCCGAACGTCAATCTTTGGGTGTGGTTGCAGGTATTACGCCGTTTAACTTCCCTGCAATGGTGCCGATGTGGATGTTCCCCATGGCGATAGCCTGTGGCAACAGTTTTATCTTAAAGCCTTCGGAGCGTGATCCTTCGGCAGCGAATTTTGTTTGCGAGCTATTCCACGAAGCAGGCTTACCCCAAGGTGTCCTGAATGTGGTGCACGGCGACAAAGAGATCGTTGATGCCATTTTGGATCACCCCGATATTAAAGCCGTAAGTTTTGTTGGTTCTACTCCGATTGCAGAATATGTCTACACACGCGGCACAGCTTCAGCAAAGCGTGTTCAGGCTTTGGGCGGTGCGAAAAATCACATGATCGTCATGCCTGATGCCGATATGGATCAGGTCGTTGATGCTTTAATGGGTGCAGGTTTTGGTTCTGCTGGCGAGCGCTGCATGGCTATTTCTGTTGCGGTGCCTGTGGGTGAGGAAACCGAAAAAGCCTTGATTGAAAAGCTCAAACCGCAAGTCGAGGCCATGAAAATCGGCCCTGCTACTGATCCTGATGCCGAGATGGGTCCCGTGATCACCAAAGAATCCAAAGACCGCATTTCAGGTCTGATTGATAGCGGTGTCGCACAGGGCGCAACGCTAGAGGTTGATGGACGCGGATTTTCACTACAAGGCTACGAGAACGGCT
>JAHDDM010000104.1 GCA_020629355.1 Rhodospirillaceae bacterium | reverse complement strand
TATTTCCCCGTATCATACTGCTCAAGATAATCTGTAAGCTGGCGGTTGACGCGGATGAAGGTTGCGCGTTTTGGAAATTCTTTCAGCCGTTGCGCCCCGATATAGGTTCCCGTCGAGCGCAAAGCCCCGAACAGGTCTTGAATATAATGCTCAACATCGCCTTTATAGGGAATCAGGGTTTCGCGGCCTTCGCTGGCACGGTGGGCTTCTTTTTTACCATAAAACTCCTGCATGGCCTTGTTCGAGGAAGAGCCAAAGTATTCCTTGAATTTCTGGCCGTTACGTTCAACGAGTTGACCGCCGCTTTGATCATAGCCAGAAAACATTGAGCCAAACATATTAAAATCTGCACCCGCACAAAACGCCTTGGCAACACAGGACGGATGCTGCTGGCCACCATCAGCAACCACAAGCCCGTGTCCCTGCTGGCTATCCAAACCGTGGGCTGCATCCGCACATTCGATGACGGCAGATAATTGTGGATAGCCCACACCCGTCATGCGCCGCGTGGTACAGGCACTACCAGGGCCGATACCGATCTTGACAATATCCGCGCCATTCAAAATAATCTCTTCGGTAATCTCGTTGGTCACCACATTACCCGCAATAATAATATGTTCTGGACAAAGCTGGCGCAATTCCTGAAGTTTGCCAATGAAACGTTCGAGATAGCCGTTTGGCACATCCATGCAGATGAAGGAAAACTTATCCAGCAGACCTTTGTCCTTCATCGCCTGTAGATGGATAAAATCCTGTTCCCTAATGCCCAAAGTGTAGGCGATATAATCCGGATTATCGAAAGTCGTAAAAAATTGCTGGTATTCTTCGAGGCTGTAATACTTATGCAAGGCCGTGATTATTTTATGCGGCGCAAGCACTTCTGCCATGCCAAACGTGCCACAGGTAGCCATATTTGCCGTCATAATCGGGACACCACGCCAAACCTTCGGACTATGGTAAAAGTGAAAAGTGCGCTCGAGATTGACCTCTTTGCGCGAGGTCATGGTTGAGCGTTTTGGACGCAATAGCACGTCACGATAATCCAGTTTTACGTCTTCTTCGATGCGCATGGCAAAATCCTTTAGGAGTGTTTTTCCAAATCCTCTATAGCACGAATTTCACTGGAAGAAAGCTTGAGACGCTTCCCGATCACAACAGGAAATTGGCGCAAACATTGTGTACTTCGGCGTAATCCATCGCTGGGGCGAGAATAGAACAGCATTTGGCAAAATTGAGGTAATCTTTGCCAATCCTGCCAATGGTGTAATTGGCTGAGAATATCACTACCCGCGAGCCAGAACAGGCCATTCGAACCACGAAACTGATTAAGAAATTCTAAAAAATCAATAGTATAATAAAATTTAGGGTCTGCAAGCAACAGGCTAAGACGATGATTGGGGTGGTTCTTGATTCGCGATTGAATGGCTTGGATACGATCCTCGAAACTATTCTGTGTCTCCACGGTTTTCAGAGGATTCTTGGGCGTTGGCAACCACCAGACCTGTTGCAGTCCGTGCGCTTTACGCAAACCCTCTGCACATTGCCAATGGCCATCGTGCAGAGGATTAAACGAGCCACCAAACAGTCCGATTTTCTGCTTGTGCGCTTGCTGCAAAAAAACCAGCTCAGGGAATTTATGACCGTATCTCGCCATGTCCGCGCACTTGGTAATGAAAAGTCGTAAGCTGCTCTAGCCCGATAGGGCCTCTGGCATGCATTCTTCCAGTAGAGATACCAATCTCTGCCCCCATACCAAATTCACCACCATCGGCAAATTGAGACGAGGCATTATGCATCACAATGGCACTATCGACACGATTAAGAAACCCTTCGGCAGCTTCGGTATCCGTACTCAGAATCACTTCGGTATGACCGCTACTGTAACGCGCAATGTGTGATTCGGCCTCGGCCTGATCTTGTACCATCTTCACTGCCAGTATCGAATCGAGATATTCACAGCCCCAATCCTCTTTCACAGCAGCCTGCACCCGTTGATCTAACGCGCAACAGGCGGCATCACCACGCAAAGTACAGCCTGCATCAATCAAGTCTGTAAAAAGCTTTTGAATATGTTCAGTGGCAAAAGCCTGATCAATCAGCAAACATTCTGCCGCTCCGCAAATGCTGGTGCGGCGCATCTTGGCATTCAAGACCACTGACTGCACAAGGTCTGGCTCAGCAGAGCCATGAATATACAGATGGACAATTCCTTCAAGATGCGCAAATACTGGAACTCTGGCTTCGCTCATAACACGAGACACCAAAGACTTGCCACCACGAGGGACAATCACATCAATAAACTCTTGAGCTTGCAGCATTTCCCCAACTAAAGCCCGATCAGGACTCTGGACAAGCTGCACCAAAGCGGGATCAAAGCCTTCTTGCTCTAAAGCCTGTTGAAACAGGCCGCACAAAGCGCGATTCGTCTGCATGGCTTCTTTACCACCGCGCAATATCACTGCATTACCAGACTTAAAACATAATATTCCCGCATCTACCGTGACATTAGGCCGCGATTCATAAATCACCCCGATAACACCCAAAGGCTTACGCACCCGTGAAATATCCAGACCACTGGGCTGTTGCCACTGCGCAATCACCACACCCACGGGATCAGGTAAAGCCGCAACAGCACGAACGCTTTGCGCCAATGCCGCAATGCTTTCTCTGGTATCAAGACGTAAACGATCTATCAGATTCGGCGCATAACCATTGTTCTCTGCGGCTTGAATATCCTGCTGATTTGCCGCGATAATTTCGGCTTCAGCTGCAATCAGCAAGTCTGCAAGAGTACATAAAGCCGCATCCTTACGCGCGGTTTCAGCTTGCGCCAAAGTAGACGCGCTATTACGTGCGGCGTGGAATTGTTGCTGCAAGGCTTCTTTTTCCGTTACCATCAACCTAATCCTTCAACATAAAATTATCACGATGAATCAGGGTTGTTTCCCGTACAAACCCCAAACGCTTGACTATTTCAGCACTTTTACAGCCCGTAATCAACTCCAGCTCGGTAGCAGAATAATTGATCAGGCCATGCCCCATCACCCTGCCCTCTTGATCAACAATAGCCACGGCATCACCGCGCTCAAACGCACCGTCATGGTCATAGACACCAGCAGACAACAGGCTTTTTCCCGCCACAACAGCCTGCGCGGCACCTTGATCAATCATCACCCGCCCATTCGGCGTTAATAGGCCGCTCAGCCACCTTTTGCGGGCTTGAATCGGCGTGCCTTTGGCCTCGAATACCGTGCAGAGCGCACCAGAACGGACTTTTTCGAGCGCATGATTTTCTTTGCCACTCGCAATAATCATATGGCAATTACTGCTCAAGCACATTTCAGCCGCTTGCAATTTTGTCTGCATCCCGCCTGTACCATACGCACTGGATGTTCCACCTGCCTGCGCATGTACCTCTGGGGTAATTCGGTCAAGCCAAGGTATCAGAACAGCATCAGGATCACGGCTTGGCGCGCCCGTATACAGACCATTCACATCACTAAACATCAACAGCACATCGGCGTTGATCATGCCTGCAACCCGCGCCGCAAGACGATCATTATCCCCGTAACGCACCGCCTTGCTACTGACGGTATCATTTTCATTGATAATCGGCACAACACCACAATTCAAAAGCTCTTCCAAAGTACCTCGGACATTCAAATGACGGCGGCGGTCTTCGGTATCCAGAGGGTTGATCAGAACCTGTGCAATCTCGATCCCTAAACGATCAAAGGCTTCGATATAGGCCATCATCAGCCTTGGTTGCCCCACCGCCGCCAGCGCCTGTTTCCGCACCAAAGTTTCACCATCCTGCACCGTTCGGCTACGCGCTGCGGCAACGGAGCCACTGCTGATCAGCACAACCTGAGTACCCTGCTTGCGTAAAAGAGTAATATCCTGTGCAAGACTGGCTATCCAGTCATGGCGCAAGTCCTGATCATCAAGCAAAAGCGACGAGCCTATCTTGATACAGAGTACCTTCGCATGTCCAATCAATGACCCTGCATCTATGACCACTGCTCGTCCTTTGAAGTGTAATATTCCGTGAGCCACGCAATTACATCGTCCGTGCCACCAGCTGCAAAACTGCTAAGGTGACCCGCAACCTTTATGCCCTCGGCCTGCAATTCGGCGGTAATCTCAGCCAGCATTTCAGCATCCAAACAATCGCTTTTACTCAGCCAAAGCGATTCTGATTTTTGCAACAGCTCAGGACTGAATGCCTCCAGCTCATGGCGCACAGTACGATAATTCTCGATAAAGTTCGTCTCAGTAACATCCAGCAAATGAATCACCGCCGTGCAGCGTTCAACATGGCCTAAAAAACGATGCCCAAGCCCCTTACCCTCGTGCGCACCTGCAACCAGACCTGGAATATCAGCCAAAATACAATCCCGCATCGGTAGACGCAAAACCCCAAGGCACGGGTACAAAGTCGTAAAAGGATAATCACCCACCTTCGACTTTGCCATGGTCAACGCATTCAAAAGGCTTGATTTTCCAGCATTCGGCAAACCAATCAGACCAATATCAGCCAGAAGCTTCAACTTCAGCCAATAGAACGCCTCTTTAGCTTCACCGCCCTTTTCCGCATAGCGCGGTGCCTGGTTCGTCGAGGACTTGAACATGGCATTGCCACGTCCACCACGTCCACCAGGCAAAAGCATCACTTCGGCTTCGGCTTCGGTCAAGTCATACAGCATCTCAACACTGTCTTCGTCGAAAATTTGCGTCCCTAACGGCACTTCAAGATGAATATCACGGCCTTTCTTGCCATGACGATTCCCCCCCTTGCCAGTCTCGCCAGTGCCACCGCGAAAATGCTGTCGATAACGAAAATCAATCAGGGTATTCAGATTCTCGACAGCACGGATAAAGACCGCACCACCGCGCCCACCGTTGCCGCCATCAGGGCCACCGCGCGGAATAAATTTCTCGCGCCGAAATGACACGCCGCCGCCGCCGCCAGCACCAGAGCTAACAAATATTTTTGCTGAATCAAGAAAACGCATTGCCGCCCTCCAAGTTTCAGGGCATGGCAGAGAATGAAAGTATTACGCTGTTGGCTCTACCGAAACAACTTGACGATGCGCCTTATAGCTGAACTTCACCCGACCTTGCGCCAAAGCAAACAAAGTATGGTCTTTGCCCATACCAACATAACCCCCTGCATGATACTGGGTACCACGCTGGCGAATAATAATATTGCCTGGCACGACAGTTTCTCCGCCATAAGTCTTCACCCCAAGACGACGACCTGCTGTGTCACGCCCGTTGCGGGAACTACCACCTGATTTCTTATGAGCCATAAGACAAACCTTTTAAGAAAAGTTATTGAATATTTGTG
>JAHDDM010000103.1 GCA_020629355.1 Rhodospirillaceae bacterium | reverse complement strand
ATGTATCGCGCCTTTGAAATTGCTGGATACAGCCAAGCCGATGTTGACCAGCGTTTTTCTGGCATGATCGAGGCATTGAAATTCGGCGCGCCACCCCATGGTGGCTCTGCCCCTGGAATTGATCGCATGGTCATGTTGCTTGCAGGCGTGGAAAATATTCGTGAAGTCACCGCCTTCCCTCTGAACCAACAGGCACAAGACTTGATGATGGGTGCACCCGATTCCGTGGACACGGCACAGTTACAGGAATTGGGCTTGGCTCTACTGCCCCAAAACCCTCAAAAAACGTAAAATGCTTATTCTTGACGCGCCTCAAACGCAAAAAGCCCTGCCGTGGCCTGCATTGATCGAGGCTTTACGTTCTGGATTTCAACAGGGCTGCACTGTCCCGCTACGCACTCATCACGATTATTCCTGCTCTAGCGGTGCAACCAATTCTTTGCTTCTGATGCCAGCATGGATCGAAGGCCGTTATTTAGGTATTAAACAGGTTATTGTCGCACCAGAAAACAGCAAGGCAAACCTTCCAGGCATTCAAGCCCATTATAGTCTCAGCAATGCCAATACTGGGGAAAGACTCGCCTTGATTGACGGTGGCGAATTGACCGCCAGACGCACCGCCGCTGCTTCAGCCTTGGCAGCAGACTATTTAGCACCTAAAGATGCCCATCATATGTTGGTGATCGGAACAGGCCGCATTGCTGAAAATCTTATTTATGCCTATTCTAACATACGTTCCATTCAAAAAATCACTATCTGGGGACGTAACCTTAGCCATGCAAAATATCTTGCAGAAAAAGTCTGTGCAGCAGGCTTCAACGCCACTGTAACAGAGGATTGCGCAAAAGCACAACAGGAAGCTGATATTCTCTGCACCGCAACTTTTTCGGCAAAACCCCTAATTTTAGGCAAAAATCTCCGCTCTGGACAGCACATTGATCTGGTGGGCGCGTATAAACCGTCTTTGCGTGAATCCGATGATGCGGTCATGCAGCGAAGCCGTATTTTCGTCGATACCCTAGATGGAGCATTAAACGAGGCTGGTGATATTCTACAAGCCATTCAAAGCGGTGCAATCCATCAAGAATCCATCACAGCCAGCCTATTTGATCTGTGCCAAGGCAACCATCAAGGCCGCAAAAACGATTCTGAAATTACCCTGTTCAAGTCCACTGGGCACGCCCTCGAAGACCTGTATGCAGCAATTTTCGCCTATGAGTCCTCGTCTTGAATCAGATCCACTGCTGTGATTTTTTCCGCTTTAGACGTAATTTTACCCATGGAAGTCGATATCAACGTAATATCTTTCTCGGCTTGACCGAAATGCTTCTGTAGATTTTCAACTCGTTCCTGAAGCCGCACCACATCAACCGCCACTTCACCCACCATCTTTTGGACTTGCGCCGCATGTTTTTGCAACTCGACATCGCGAACAATGCCGCGCACCGTGGTTAAAGTCGCCATTAAAGTCGTCGGTGAAACCAGAAAGACCTTTTTCTTAAAGCCATAGTCGACAACTTTCGGCAGACTGGCATAAATTTCAGCATAGACGGCCTCGGCAGGGATATACATCAAGGCAAAATCCGCCGTTTCACCAGAAATAATGTAACGCGCCGCAATATCATCAATATGTTTTTTCACATCTGCTGAAAACTGGCTTAGACCCTTTTCTGGATCATCCAGCCATGCCCGATACCCCTCAAGAGGAAATTTCGCATCCACCACCATCGACCCTGGGGGATTCGGCAACAACAATAGACAATCAGGCTGTTTGCCATTGCTCAGCTTACTCTGTAATTGGTACAGATTCGCGGGTAAAACCTGTTGCACCAGATTCGCCAGCTGCAACTCACCAATAGCACCGCGCGCTTGGCGATTACTCAACACACCTTTCAAATCAACAACATGCTGTCCTAAGTCCTTAAATTGCTGTTGCGCTTGATCCATCACTCCAAGCTTTTCACGCAAATTACCTAAATTTTGCGCGGTTTCGGCACTTTGCCGCGCCAAAGACTCTTGCAATCTCTGCCCCAATCCGCCTAAGGACTGATCCAAAGTGCGACTTAACTGCCGCTCAAGCTCTTGATTCGCGGAATTATCGCCCAATTTCTGCTCAAGAATGGCTATCTGGCCTTTTGTCCCGCGTATCAGAACAAGCAGCATCACCAGCACGAAAACCATCAATATAACCAAAGCTGCAAGGATCAAGTTGCTCATTGCTGCTGCTCCCTATAGTATATGCACAACACAAAAATTCATTCGATCATCCCATGACCATACGCCCAATACTTATCGCACCTCACCCGACTTTGCGCAAGAAAGCGACAAAAGTCGCGACATTCGATACAGAGCTGCAAGTCCTCGTCGAGGATATGCTGGAAACCATGTATGATGCCCCTGGTATCGGCCTTGCAGCACCGCAAATTGGTATCAGCCAACAGATTCTCGTTATGGATTGCAGCGATCAAGCCGAAGCACAAAACCCTGTGATTATGATCAATCCGCATGTTCGCGAAAAATCTGGTGAACTCGAACCTTACGATGAAGGCTGTCTTTCACTGCCAGAGTACGAAATCACCGTCGAGCGGCAATGCCGCGCCACAATCGACTATCAGGATGTACAAGGACATGCGCACTCAACAACCTTTGAAGGACTTGAGGCACGCTGTGCCTTACATGAAATTGATCACCTTAATGGTGTGATGATCATCGACTATACCTCGCAACTCAGCCGTAGCCGAATCTTACGCGAATTGCGCAAGAAAAAAACCCAAGAAAAACCGAATAATGCCTAATATACGTTTTGCTTTCATGGGGACATCGCCTTTTTCTGTCATCGTATTACAGAAGTTACTTGATGCGAATATTGTTCCGCACATCGTCTATTCGCAACCACCACGCGCCAAAGGCCGAGGAATGAAACTTCATCCCTCGCCCGTTGCAGAACTGGCGCAAGCCGCAAAAATCCCTTTGGTGTTGCCAGACAGCCTTACCTCGGCAGAGACCATCCAAGATTGGCATAAACTGAAATTAGATGCCGCTATCGTAGTCTCCTACGGCATGAAACTACCGCAAGAATTCCTGAATGCGCCAAAATTTGGCTGTATCAATATTCATCCTTCACTTTTGCCACGCTGGCGCGGTGCTGCACCGCTAGAGCGGGCTATCGAAGCTGGCGATACCCATGGCGGCGTTACCATCATCAAAATGGATACAGGCATTGATACTGGACCAATTTTAGTGCAGAAGTCATGCCCTATCCCCCATGACAGCACGGGCGGTACATGGCATGACCATACCGCCAATATGGGCGCGGATCTGTTGATCAAGACCCTTGACCAGCTAGAAACAATCGTCCCCAAGCCACAGCCTCAAGAAGGCGCATGTTACGCACGGATGTTCTCGAAGGCTAGTCTGGAAATAGACTTCCATCAACCTGCATACACCATTCGCAACACAATACGCGCCTTTGCGCCAAAACCTGGCGCATGGTGCTGGTGGCGAAAAAAACGCCTTCGCCTTTTTTCTGCCAAACTGTTACCGCAAGATACATCTAGTGATTATGCAGCTGGTACTATTATCGATCAATCATTCACCATTCAAACTGGAGACGGCATGATACAACCCACCTTACTCCAGCTAGAGGGTCGAAACGTGATGACACGCACGGATTTTCTCAATGGGCAGGATATTTTAAGCGGCGAAGCCTTGGGACACAAAGATGCCTAAAGCCCTCTCTTTATTACGCGCATTCTGGCTTGTGCCAGTCATCATGCTCCTGTCCAGCTGTTACATCCCCTATGGCTATCTGACCAAAATTCAGGTTTCCAAAGACGGTCGCTACGAACTGAACTTTCATGGCAGGGTGCTCTCTGCAAGTTTTCTGTCGAAAATTGGCAAAAACGAAATTGCCTCAGGCACAGAAGAGTATGAAACAGAAAAAATGATACATTTCAATGAACTGCAACGGATGGGCTTCAGCAATATCGAATATACCTTCCCCGCCAGTTACGAAGTCAAATTAGACTCGAAAGGCAATCTGTTCAAAGAACGTATGGTGGCCTTTCCCGGACGTAGTGGTTCGCTACTGGTGATGAAGTTACTGAAAGACAATCGTCTTGTGATCGAAAGTCGGCGGCTCAACGATAAATATATCAACGAGTTAGAAAATAGTGGTATCAAATTTGTCGGCAATGTCGTGATCTGGACAGATATGCCCGTTAGCGGACATAATGCCCACGCTATCCAACCAGGAAATCCTGATGCTTATGTTTGGGAAATGCGCTCGTTAAGCGAAAAACCGCTCCAGCTTATCGGCACATTAGGCAATATTCCGCAAAATTAAGCATTATTGCTGCAAACGCGGAGCAACATCGATCACCCCTGTAAGACTTTGACCGCTATTGGCCTGCACCTCAAGGGCGCGAATCGCTAGTGCTATTTGTAAAATCCATTGCGCATCAATACTAAAATCCAACTGCTTTTCAGAACTATCACCAATACCGCCTATAGTGAATGTGCCGCCAATAATCTGTAAGGCCTGTTGGACACTAGGGTAAAAAGCCAAGTCCGTAACAAATATTTGCGTAATGTTCGGGTTCTGTGTCATGGCTGAGACCGTCGAGGCCATTTGCATCGACGCGGTTTGCCCTACTGATACTGAACGTTTTATCACCAGAGTATTCGTGTTGGTTGCCAACAGGTCACACCATTGCGCATCTTCTGAAAACAAACAGAGCGTATCACCTTGGGTTTTTTTGAAAGTCTCTGCAACTAAATAGGTATAATCCTGAATTTTAGCACCTATCTGGGCATCAAACTCTGCATTTGGGTCGGTAAAACCCACGCTCAATAAAGGTTGTGTCCCCGAACGCTTACTGAAAACACGTTCTGCCCACGAACCACCCCAATTTGGCTTATCAACAACCGCGATAACGCCTGCTGAGGGGGATTTGAGCGCACTGGCAAATACTGCTGCATCTGCCTCTTTTGTCTCAGCCTTATGCAGCACAACCTCGATATCTCGGCCAGATAAAGCCATGTGCAACCCCTGCTTAATCTGTGCTTCGGCAGTCTGCTCAATCTCTGAGGGCAAAACAACACGGAACAGATTCGTGGCAAAAACTGGATTAAAGTATGTAAAAAACATAGAAAACAGGATACTGAATAGAAATTTCTGCATTTCAAAGCCTTTATATTATGCCAAACGGCGGCGATTTCTTGACGAAGTGCTTCTAAACTTTTAGCATGAATAGAAGAACATGACAAAAACTCTCACTGAAAGGGATATTGATGGACATTACGATAACCGGAAAAAATATGCAGATAGGCGAATCGCTCACACAACGCATAG
>JAHDDM010000102.1 GCA_020629355.1 Rhodospirillaceae bacterium | reverse complement strand
CTTCGATCAGATTAACACGGCTTGCGCCAGCGGATTCGGCGGCCTCTTGAATTGCACGGCGTTCCACGGAAGTCGAGCCAGAAGGCACACAGATAATAATCTGAGTTGCCATCATGAATTGTCGATCCTTGACCTTGGCAATAAAATGCCGGATCATCTCTTGCGCGACATCAAAGTCCGCAATGACCCCATCACGCAAAGGCCGAATGGCCTTGATATTGCCAGGGGTCCGCCCCAGCATCAATTTGGCCTCGTTGCCCGTTGCTAAAACCTGCTTGCGGCCCTTGACCTCAGCATAGGCCACCACAGAGGGCTCGTTCAAGACAATGCCTTTGCCACGGACATAGACCAGGGTATTGGCTGTACCCAGATCAATGGCCATATCCACTGAAAGAAAGCGAAACAAATTGGCAAAAAACACGAGAGCAGACTCCTAGCAAAGATAGCGCAATCTCATAAAATAGTCACAGTTGAGGGGGGTGAGAACAGTGCACCAACGATATAGCCAAAAGCAATAGGCGAAATGCGCCGTACTTTCAAGAATGAATCGCTATTATTCTGCTGCTGCAACCCGATTCCGTCCAGTAAGCTTGGCTTGATACAGGGCCTTATCGGCTCTGTCGATGAGTTGCTCTGGTGTTTCTCCGACACGGCAATGGGCAACGCCGATACTGACGGCAATGTTTAAGGTCTCTTTCAGCGAGGGATCGGTAAAATTCGACTCGGCGATATAGCTTCGGATGCGCTCTGCAAGGATTACGCCCAAGCTCTCCGTCACGTCTGCGAAAATAATCACAAATTCCTCGCCGCCCCAGCGGCCAACATTATCATGGCGGCGGACACGCAATTCCATCTGATAGGCCAGTTGGCACAAAATACTGTCACCCACCGCATGACCGTAGGTATCATTGAATTTTTTGAAGTGATCAACATCAATGATACATAGGCTAAATTTCTGGCGTTGGCTTGTGGCCTGTTCGCTCATCCGCAAAAGCAGGCGATTCAGGTAACGGCGATTATACAGGCTGGTCAATTCATCCCGTATTGATAGGCTAAGCTGTTGTTCGACAGAGCTGTTGTGGCGGTTATATTCTGCACTCCAGCGTTGCATTGCGGCGATTTTCAAACAGAATAAGGCATGATTGATGGGTAATAAAATAAAATCATGCGCCCGAATTTCGATACATTGAATCGCCAGTTGCGGCTTATCCTCTGGAATCAGCACCATGACCGGGGCATATTTGCCCACATTGCTCGATAGGCGGGAAGCCAATTTCATTGCCTTTAGACCCAGACTCGCATCAATAATCAGGACATCGTATGTTTTCTCTTGAATATGGGTTTCAAAATTCTCTATCCTGTCAAAATACTCCAGATGATGCTCCTGAACGGACGTGCTGTTGTTGATGTGCGTGGTATTGTCTTCGCTCAACAGCAGAGCAATATGCGCATGGTGTATCGTGTCTTCTTCTTCATCCATCTCCAGCAGTTCGCTACGGGTTTGCATCGTGCTGAGTATTTGTAAACGCCGATAGATTGCAGTGACTTTCGCTGCAATGTAATCATATTCACCATCTTGTTGTGGATAGAATAGATCATCAAAAGGCAGGTCACGGATATCAGGGGAAATATTTGCTTCGCTATCGCTAAAGTATGCCACCAAGGGGATGTTTTTTAATTCGCGATGTTGTTTCACATTCTGCACAAACCGTGCTATTTGCGGCAGTTCACCATCGTGCATACATAGAAAAATTGCCGAATAGTGCCGTGCCTGCTCAAGCAGTAAGCCTTTGGGCATCGTGGCAAAACTGACCTCATGCAGTCCTTGTTCAAGGGCAGTAGCAAGCTTTTGATGCTTTTCCTGCTCGCCAATGATCAGCACCTCAAGACTCACGGCAGCAATCCTTTATGCTGTCTGTTTTTGCGGCAGGGAGGGCAAGTGCTCTGTCCGCGAAACAAGTTCCTTCGGGACAATATGCAAGAAGTCTGGCAGCATGGTCTGCCACTCATCCAGAATCTGCTGCCCCCAAGCCGAATCGGTATGGGCAACAAACCTTGTAATTTCTTCACGCACCTGTTCTTGCCAGTACTCGCTTTGCAGTGGGAATACCGCCAGAGTTTCGTGGTTGAGCATTTTCTGTGCCTGAGCATCACGATCCAATAGAAACGCCATGCCACCAGTCATGCCCGCGCCAAAATTAAAGCCAATACTGCCGAGTACCGTGACTATCCCGCCAGTCATATATTCACAGCCATGGCAGCCGACACCTTCGATAACCGCGTGCGCACCAGAGTTACGCACCGCAAAGCGTTCTCCTGCACGGCCAGCGGCATACAAAGCACCACTGGTTGCGCCATACAGAACCGTATTGCCGATAATGCTGTTTTCAAAACTGACCATTCTGCTCCGACCACGGTGACGTAAGGAAATCACCCCGCCACTCAGGCCCTTGCCAACATAGTCATTGGCATCACCCATGACCTCAATGCGAATCCCTTCAGCGAGGAACGCGCCAAGACTTTGGCCTGCCGTGCCGCGTAGGGTCAAATGTATCTGGCCTTCTTGTAATTTGCCCACACCATGGCGGCGAACGACTTCGGAGGACAATCGTGTTCCGATGGAACGATCCGTATTCTGGACATTATATTGTAATTGCAGGTTTGCGGCCTGAGACAGCGAATCGCCAATATCTTCGAGAATCTTTTCATCCAGGGTTGCGGGAACTTCGTTGCGCGGAGGGTTCAGGGCATATGTCGCATTATTCGCTACCTGTAGCAGCAGAGGGTTCAAGTCCAGCCCATCAAGGCGCGCGCTGCCACTACAGACCTGCCGTAAAAGATCAGTGCGTCCAATGACTTCGTTCAAATGCCTGAAGCCTAAATCCGCGAGAATTCCACGGACTTCTTCGGCGATAAAGCTAAACAATGTCACGACATCATCTGGTCTACCAGTGAATTTTTCGATCAATTCTGGCTTTTGAGTACAGATCCCCACGGGACAGGTATTCGAGTGACACTGCCGCACCATCAAGCAGCCCAAAGCAATCAGGGCTGCTGTGCCGATACCGTATTCTTCTGCACCAAGAATTGCGGCGATGACAATATCGCGTCCAGTTTTGATACCCCCATCCACCCGCAATACCACCTGTTCGCGCAAGCGGTTCATGCTCAGCACCTGATGGGTCTCTGCCAGACCCATCTCCCAAGGCATTCCAGCATATTTGATGGAACTTTGCGGACTTGCACCTGTGCCGCCGCTATGACCAGAGATAAGAATCGTATCGGCCTTAGCCTTAGCAACACCTGCGGCAATCGTCCCAATCCCTGCACGCGCCACCAGCTTGACGCAAATGCGCGCTTCGGGGTTAATCTGTTTCAGGTCATAAATCAGCTGTGCCAAGTCCTCGATAGAGTAAATATCATGATGCGGCGGAGGGCTGATCAATGTCACCCCTTCGGTGGAATTGCGCAATTTCGCAATAATGCTCGAGACCTTGTGGCCGGGAAGTTGACCACCCTCACCAGGTTTTGCACCTTGGGCGAGTTTAATCTCAATCTCTGTGCAATTATTCAGATATTCTGCTGTGACGCCAAACCGCCCCGAGGCCACCTGTTTAATCTGGCTGATGGGATTGTCGCCATTCGGACGAATTTGAAAGCGCGCCGAGTCCTCGCCGCCTTCACCGCTATCAGAGCGCGCGCCGATTTTGTTCATGGCAATCGCCAGTGTCTCGTGGGCTATCGGGCTTAATGCGCCCAGCGATATGCCTGGTGCAACCATGCGTTTGCGAATATCGCTGACGGATTCAACATCTTCGATATTCAGGCTGTTGTTCGGATATTGCAATTCCAGTAAATCGCGCAAGGCAATAGCGGGTAAATCTGCCAAAGTTTGGGTATACTGTTGATAATCAGCATAGTTCTGCACCCGCAAAGCTGCTTGCAGTTGGCGTAAAGCCACAGGGTCCCAAGCATGAGCATCCCCTTTGGCGCGATAACGGTAGAAATGCCCAACTTCAATCATGGGGACGGCGGTATCAAAAGCAGCACTATGGCGTTGTCGAATTAAGGTCTCTATTTCTGCCAGACCCATACCGCTAATGCGGGATGGTAAAGACGGGAAATAGGCACGCGTTAAAGCCCGTGCCAGCCCAAGAGCCTCGAAATTATACCCCGCGCGATAAGAGTTCACGATGGAGATACCGCTTTTCGACATGATTTTCAGAATGCCATTATTCAGGGCTTTCTGATAATTTTCCAAAGCCAGCGCCGCCGATACATCCCCCAACAGTCCTTGGCTATCTCGATCCAATATCGCTTCCTGTGCCAGATAGAGATCAAGGCAGGTTGCACCAAAGCTGATCAACAGAGCGGCATAATGGGTATCGAAACCTTCTGAAGAGCGGACGATCAAGGCGCAATAGCTCCGTAAGCCTTGCTGTTGCAGGTGGCTGTGAATGGCAGAGGTTGCCAAGGTCATGGGAATTGCGGCTTGAGTGGCGGTGCGATTTTCATCACTGAGAATAAGTATCTTTTTACCACGGCGTACCGTCTCTTCAGCCTGTGCCTGAAGTTGTGCCAAGGCTGAGGCAAGCTGAGGCTCTTGTTGATCCACTGGAAACAGGCAATCTAGCTGCTCGTGGCTATCTGTCGCGAGATCACGGATTAACGCAAGCTGTCCGCTGAGCAGAATCGGAGAATCCAATTCGATGAAGTTCAGCTGGTCTTCGGCCTCGTCAAGGAAATTGCCCGTATTGCCAAGCCGTGTTGCCAAGGACATATGGCTACGTTCCCGTATCGGATCAAGTGCAGGGTTTGTCACCTGTGCAAAGTTCTGTCGGAAGAAATACTGTAGACCGCGATAGTCTTGCCGAAATACCGCGAGGCTGCTGTCATCACCCATCGAACCCGTGGCCTCAGCCCCTGTTTCTGCCATGGGGTGCAGGATCAATTCCATATCTTCCTGTGTCCAGCCACCAGCTGAGGTCAGACGCAACAGGCGTTCCTTATCCAGATGCTGTTGCGTATCTTTCTGGTCTTTGAGACGAACAATATTTTTCAACCAGTCGCCAAAAGGATTCAATTCTGCCAACAGGTCATTGATGGGTTTGTCGCGGTATAATTTACCTTCGGACAGATTCACCGCCAAAGACTCGCCAGGGCCAATTTGGCCTTTTTCGATAATATCTTCTTCTGGTAGTGGCAACATGCCAATTTCCGAACCCACCACCAGCAAACCATCGTCGCTTAAAGCATAACGCAAGGGTCTCAGACCGTGACGATCCAGCCCCGCCAGCACCCAACGTCCGCCGTGGGCGCAAATGCTTGCAGGACCATCCCACGGCTCGACAATGGAATTGGCATAATGATAAAAATCTTGATGTTTTTCTTGCAAATGCGGGT
>JAHDDM010000101.1 GCA_020629355.1 Rhodospirillaceae bacterium | reverse complement strand
GATGAGCGATTTGCCACTAGATGCGCAAAAGATAGGTAAATGGAGGTGTCCAATTAACTTTCATGCAATTCCCCTGGCTTGGCTATAAAATCTGTTTCTGATCATCTCCGCGAGTTTTTCGCCGATCATCAAGCAGGGCGCATTGGTATTGCCAGAGGTAATATTGGGCATGATCGAAGCATCTGCAATCCTAAGCCCTTGAACGCCATAGACCCGAAGCTGTGGGTCAACCACAGAACCCGCATCGATACCCATACGGCATGTTCCAGTAGGATGGTAGATAGTGGTGGCAGAATCTCGTACCCAATTCAGCATGGCTGCATCGTCATCATCTGAAATATCTGAACTAGGGGCGTATTCTGCTGTGATGAGCGCCCTTAAAGGCTCTGTTCGTGCAATATTGCGGGTAATGCGCATCCCTTCGATGATGGTGGCGCAATCCAACTCTGTCGCAAGGTAATTTGGCTGGATTTTCGGATAATCGCGAATATCCGCCGAAGCCAGCGCGATGTGGCCTCGGCTTTCGGGGCGCATCTGTAGAACCGAAGCTGTAAAGGCTGAAAATTGATGCGGACCTTCTGCGGGATGATCAGCACTGAAAGGCTGAATATGATATTGAATATCTGGTCTGTCTGGTGAATGTTTTGTCGATAGGAAACCTGTCCCAAGGCTAGCAGCCATGGTCATGGCACCCGTGCGGTTATAGGCATATTGCAGTGCAATCAACGCCTTACGCCAAAGATTGCGGGTTTCGATATTGATGGTGGATGCGGTGGTTTTATAGACAGGGCGTGCTTGCAGGTGGTCTTGCATATTTTTGCCTACACCAGCCAAATCAGACCGTACAGTAATACCGTGTTGTTTCAATTCTGTTTTATCTCCGATACCAGAAACCATCAAGAGTTGCGCCGAACCTAATGCGCCAGCACAAAGTATCACTTCGCCGTCAGTATGGAATTCTCGGCCGTCTATGGTTTGAACACCCATGGCGCGTGTGCCGTCAAACAGGATTTTTGCGGCTTGGGCATGGGTCACAATCTTGAGATTCGAGCGTTTTTGCGCAGGACGCAAATAGGCCACCGCGCTGCTCCAGCGTCTGCCGCCATAGGCAGTTTGCTGGAAATAGTTTACGCCCTCTTGATCACCATCATTGTAGTCTTCGTTCCACGGATAGCCGCAATTTTGCGCGGCCTGCAGCCAAGCGGCGACAATATCACGCTTGCCACGGGTTTCAGAAACCTTCATCGGACCGTTCAGGCCACGGCCTTGAGAGGGCGCACCCTGCCAGTCTTCTAATTTACGAAAAAGCGGTACAACATCATCCCAACCCCAACCAGCATTACCAAGATCACGCCAGTCATCAAAGTCCTGCTGTTGACCACGAACATACAAAAGACCATTGATGGAACTGCTACCACCCAAAACCTTGCCACGAGGCCACGGAATGGAACGCCCGTTCAGGCCAGCATCGGCTTCGGTGTGATAACACCAATCCATTTTAGGATTGCCCATGGTCTTGAAATAGCCCACGGGAATATGAATCCACGGCGAGCGGTCTTTGCCGCCTGCTTCGAGCAGAATAACCTTGTTGTTGGGATTCTCGCTTAGGCGATTGGCCACCACGCAACCAGAAGAACCCGCGCCTATGATCAGATAATCACATCTATTTTCCACGTCTTTGCACCATAAAGCTGAGTTCCGAGGTCATCAGCAAGGTATCGTCTTGATCAAATAACTGGGTTTCGATGGTCACGACACCGCGATCAGGCTTTGATTTCGAGGCACGCAATGCCACCGCGCGGTTTGCACCATAAATGGTCGAGCCTGCCAATAAAGGCTTGTGCCAACGGACTTTATCCAGCCCCAGACCAATGAGATTATGCGCGAAAAGCCCTTGATCATTCATAAAGCGCAAACTGAACGCCAAAGCCTGAAAGCCACTGGCGAATAGCCCACCCATGGCTTGTGATTGCGGATGTTCGGGGTCTAGGTGAAAGGGTTGCGGATCATAAACCAGCGCATAGTCCAAAATCATGCTTTCGGTAATTTTCAGCCGTTGTGTCGTATAGACCGTTTCAGTATCAAAATCTTCAAAGTACATCTGTCTGTCTCCCACTTCTCATCTGTCCAATGACATAACAGGCAATGCCCAAAACTATTGCGCTATCCGCCAGATTAAACGCTGGCCAGTGATACCCAAACAGGTGAAAATCCAGAAAATCAATCACGCCGCCTAAACGTATCCGATCAATGACATTGCCCAATGCCCCGCCAATCACCGCCATCAGAACCATGGCCTCGAATGCAGACTGGCTTTGTCGCCAAAGCCACAGCAGATACAGGCAAATCAACATAGCCAGCCCAACCAGCATCCAGACACCCGTCTGTTCTGACTGTTGCAGCATTCCAAAGGTCACACCGTGATTCAGCACCAGCACCAGATTAAAGAACCCCGTGACTTCCACAGAACCATCAAGCGCGGTCAATACTGCCATTTTACTGGCTTGATCTGCCGCAATGACCATCAGGCCAAACAATATCGAGTAGAGTCTTATTTTACGCGACATGGAAATCCCGCTGCAAGACCCCAACGCAACGTGCACAGAGTGCCTCTTGATAAGGTAGACCGCTTGCGGGTTCTGTGACCTTCCAGCAACGGGCGCATTTCTCGCCCTGCGCGGGATGCACCACCACGGCAATAGATGCACTGTCTTGCAAGCGGAAAGCATCATCGGGTGCAGGTTCTACTGAGATGGTGCATTCTGCCGTGATACACAGTTCCGCAAGGTCAATACTGGCAAGGTTTTCAGATATTTCAGTGTCCTGAATATAGACCACTGGATGGGTTTCGAGCGCACTTTTGATCCGTCCAGCCTTACGTTCAAGCTCCAAAGCACCCAGTACAACCTTGCGCACCTCAAGAGCCGCTTCCCAACGCGCCGCCAGCTCTGGCTGATACCAGTCTTCAGGAACAGTAGGATAGTCCCGTAGATGGATAGAGTTATCCAGACTATCACCAGTTTGCATAATCCAGGCCTCTTCGGTGGTGAAGGTCAATATTGGCGATAGCCAGACCGTCAGGGCATCAAACAAAATCGCCGACATACTCAGGGCTGCCAAACGTTTATGGTCATCCTTGGCATCACAATACAATGTATCCTTGCGCAAGTCGAAATACAGGGCGGATAGGTCATAGTTACAGAATTGGAACAGAATGCGTGTTGCCTGCTGAATATCGAAATTGCTTTGGCATTCACGAATCTGTTGATCAATTTCATACAGACGATGCAGAATCAAACATTCCAGTTCTGGCATGTTTTCTGGCAGAACCTGACGTTCAGGATTGTGATAATGCAGATTGCCCATCAGCCAGCGCAGAGTATTCCGCATTCGGCGATACATATCGACCACGCCTTTTAGTATCTCTTTTCCGATACGCATATCGTGGCTATAGTCGAGTGTCGCCACCCAAAGGCGAAGAATTTCTGCACCATATTCTTCGTTAATCTCCGCAGGGCTAATGACATTCCCCACAGACTTGGACATCTTCTGCCCCTTAGCGTCTAGGGTGAAACCGTGCGTCAAGACACCTTGATAAGGAGCGCGACCGCGTGTGCCCGTGGAGTGCAGAATCGAGGAATGGAAAAAGCCGCGATGCTGGTCTGAACCTTCAAGGTACAGCGTTGCAGGGGACTGTAAATCTTCCCGTGCTTCCAAGACGAAACTGTGTGAACTGCCCGAATCGAACCAGACATCCACCACGTCAAAAATCTGCTCGTAGTCTTTGGGGTTATAATCGCCGCCTAAGAAACGTTCTGGTGGACTGTCGAACCAACAGTCCGCACCTTCAGCCTCAAAGGCTGTGGCAATCCGCTCCATGACCTCAGGGTCCTGTAAAGGCGCGCCAGTACGGTTATCGACAAAAATCGCAATCGGCACACCCCACGCCCGTTGCCGCGAGATACACCAATCGGGGCGTGTCGCAATCAGGGAGTGCAAGCGATTCTGTCCAGCTTCTGGCATGAAGCGGGTCTTGGCAATCTCTGCAAGGACACGGGCGCGGAGGTTATCATGTTCCATACTGATGAACCATTGCGGGGTAGCGCGGTAAATTACGGGCTTTTTGGAACGCCAGGAATGCGGATAGCTATGGCGTACCGAGCCTTTGCCGATAAGTTGGTTTTCCTGCAACAGCATCTTAATGACATGACCATTGGCAGAGCCAAACGCACCTTCTTCCGTTAAGACATAGTGACCGTGCATCATCGGCACACTATCGTGATAGCCACCATCCGCCATGACGGTCATCGGGGTTTCGATACCGTTTTTCTGGCAAGTTGCATAATCCTCGACCCCGTGACCTGGTGCGGTATGAACACAGCCTGTCCCCTGATCACTGGTGACATAATCGCCAAGCAGTATCGGCACTTCGTGATCAAAGCCCAACCCATGCAGGGGGTGCGCGGCTATTGTGCCTGTAAGCGCACTGCCTTGGCAGGTATGAAGTACAGTATATTCCGTAACACCGATATCTTCCAAGACCCGTGCAGTACAGTCTTTTGCCAACAGAACTTTTTCATCGATACGTGCCAGAGATTTTTCAGCGACAGCGGTAATCTGCACCAGCTGATAGTCAAACTCTGCATGTACTGTAATCGCGCGATTACACGGGATCGTCCACGGAGTCGTGGTCCAGATAAGTACAGAAGCACCATCCAGCTCTGGAAGAGATGCTTGGGTAATCGGAAAGCGTACCGTGATTGAAGGGGATTTTATTTCAGCATATTCCACTTCGGCATCTGCAAGCGCGGTGCGTTCCACCACAGACCACATCACCGGCCGTTCGCGGCGTGATAAATAACCATCCATCAGAAACTGGCCAATTTCACGAACAATGGTGGCCTCGGCGGCGAAAGTCATGGTGCTATAGGGATTTTCCCAATCGCCAAAGACACCCAAACGGCGAAACTCTTCGCTTTGAACCCCCATCCAGTGGGCGGCAAAACGCCGACATTCCCCACGAAATTCATTGATCGGGACGTCATCTTTATTCTGGTTCTTGGCACGATATTGCTCTTCGATTTTCCACTCAATCGGCAAGCCGTGGCAGTCCCAACCCGGAACATAGTTCGCATCCAGACCCATCTTCTGAAAATTACGATTGATAATATCTTTCAATATCTTGTTCAGAGCATGACCAATATGCAAATGCCCATTGGCATAGGGTGGGCCGTCATGCAGAATAAATTTCTCGCGCCCAACAGATTGCGCACGTATTTTCTGCCAAAGCTGCATCTCCGACCAGCGAGTAAGCATTTTCGGCTCAAGCTCTGGTAGGCTCGCGCGCATGGTAAAATCGGTTTGCGGTAAACACACCGTATCTTTTAGTTCAGGGAGTTCAGTCATTCATCAATCATTCAAAAAAGTCAGTA
>JAHDDM010000100.1:2231-5466 GCA_020629355.1 Rhodospirillaceae bacterium | reverse complement strand
ATGAGGGCGATATAGGCAGCTCAATAAACTATTTCAAGTAGACAAAACAAAAAAAACACACAAACAACCGCGACAGAACTTCAAGGTAGGTTCTGTTGAGATTTCTGGGATGTATAGTCACAGGATATTTTCATACTGACGCTTCATTGATTTTCAAGAATTTTATTCTGAATCCGATAGGCTATCCATCCCAAGACTCCGCATCTTACGATGCAAAGAAGCACGATCCATTCCAACAGATTGCGCCGTTTGAGATACATTGCCGCCAAAACGTTCAAGATGATAGCGCAAAAAATGCGTTTCAAAGACTTCACGAGCTGGCCGTAATTCGTCTGAAAGGCCTGCAATAAGCCCCTGCCATTGTAGAGCCACACTCTGTTGTTGGTGGTGTTCCTCGTCTCCTATTGCGCGCTTGGCTTGCTCTGCTGATAAGGGCGAGCCAATATAGTGTAGTCTGGTTAAAACATTTTCCAACTCGCGAATGTTCATCGGCCAATGATGTTGACGGAAGACCTCAAGCGCCTCAGGGCTAATCATAGGGGCAATATGATTGAATTTTAAGCTTAAACGCTCCTGAATAGTCGTTAGTAGAACCTCAAGGTCTTCGATACGTTGTCGTAAAGGTGGCAATTCAATCACCCCCAAAGCAATACAATCAAAAAGACTCCGTGCAAAGGTGTCGCTGTTCTGCAGGGTTTTCTCTGTTTTCTCGCTAGTGGCGATAACGCGGACATTGACCTCAACCGAACAGCTCCCCTGCCCGATCCGATTAAAACGTTTTGACTGTAGAAACTGCACCAGTGATTGCTGCATCACAGCAGATAAGCAATCGATATTCTCCAGCACCAATGTCCCTCCATGCGCAAGCTCTAATTTACCAACCTGTCTTTCTGTACTACCGAAAAGCACGGCTGATTCTTGAGCGTCATCGGAAAAGTCTGCGCAATTATGCCATTGTAGCCCCGCTTGCGCTCGTGGCGACTGTTGGTGGATATGCTGTACAAAACGGCTTTTGCCTGTTCCTGCTGCGCCTGTCACCAACAATCTACGATCCGTTTTCAGCCAAGGCTCAAGCTTTTTCAGTAGGTTCTCCATAGCAGAAGAGCGGAAATCGGCATAATCTAATCCATGGCCTAACTGCTTGGCCATTTCTTGATTATCGCGCTTCAAACGAGATTCCCGCAGACCTCGTTCCACCGCACGGGTTAAGTCATCGAGAGTAAAAGGTTTCGTCAAAAAATCACAGGCACCTATTCTTAGGGCTCTTACCGCGATATCCACCGTACTGTGTCCAGAGACCATCAACACTGGAAGATTCGGGCTAAGGCGTTGTAATTCCTCAAGCAGGTATATCCCGTCCTTGTCGCAATGCTTGAACCAAACATCCAAAATTGCCATTGCGGGCAATCTTTGCTGAATAGCTGCCATGGCTTCAGCAACAGTGGCACAGGAACGCGGACTATAGCCCTCGTCCTCCAGGATACCACAGACCTGCTCGCGGATATCGTCTTCGTCATCAGCAACCAATATATCCATCGCAAAGATTACTCCTGTTCAATTTCAGCATCACGCCGAAAATTCATCGCTACAACCGCACCGCCATCCGCACTATCAAGAAGTTGGCACGTACCACGATGCTCGTGTACAATGCGCTGAACAATTGCCAGTCCCAAACCACTACCAGATTCGCGCGAGGTATTATAGGGGTCAAATAACTTATCACGATCATTCTCAGGCCAGCCAGGACCATTATCACTGATTTCAAGACATATTTCTTTTATATTATCCTGTAAGGTTAAAATAATTTTACCGCTATTTTTATGCTGTTCAGACTCGGCAATGGCCTCAGCAGCGTTCTTCAGCAGATTGACCAGAACCTGCAATATCTGGTGGCGATCACAAGACCAGAGTACCACCTGTTTGTCCAGTTTGGCCTCGACAGTGACAGTATGATTACGGTTCTGTTCGATAAAGACCGCTTCACGGCAAATTTCGCTCAAGTCTTCCTCGGCGAAGCGCGCCTTGGGCATTCGGGCAAAATCTGAAAACTCCTTGACCATCAAAGCAATAGTATCGACTTGGCGCAATATTGTATTGGTGGATTGCAACAGCGATTCGCTATCTTTTGTGGTGACGCCCTTGCCATCAGCAGCCAAACGCTCCAATATCGGCGGGTATTTTCGCCGCAAACGCTCAGTCGCCAATCGAATAGGCGTTAAAGGATTGCGAATTTCATGGGCAATACGCTTGGCGACTTCTGACCAGGCAGCCAGCCTTTGTGCGCTCTCAAGCTCCGTAATATCATCAATACTCAGCAATAGTTGCGCATCGGTGTCACCTTGAATTTGCGCCATTCGGATCAAAACAGTTCGGTTTTGCCCCGAAGCCAGCCGTACTTGAGTATGATTTTGCCAAACACCTGCATCAGGGATACGATGAGGTTCGCGCACAACAGCAGAAATTTCTGGCAAAAGAGCCAGAATATCAATGCTTTCTATTTTGGTTGAACAGTCAAGAATCTCACTGGCACGCTGGTTCATTGACAAAACCTTTGCATCTCGATCAAGTCCAACGATTCCCGTCGATACACTGCGTAAAATATTATCCGTATAGTCTTGGCGGCGTGCAATATCGGCGTTTGCGGCAATTAAATCGGCTTGTGATTGCTGTAATCCCTCTGCCATAGAATTAAATGCGATGCTTAATTCAGCAGTTTCATCTTGCGGCAGATGTTCAGTACGAACCCGTGCACTCAAAGCTCCCTGTCCGATTTCCCGCGCTGCTCGTGTTAGGGTGCTGATAGGCTGAGCAATCGAGCGCGCAAAAGTCATCGACAGATAAAGACTAATCAGCACGCAAAGTAAAGAAAATGCTGCAAAAACAATAATAAATCCAATTTTTAACTCTTGCAGCTGACTTTCTAAAATGGTGAAATTACGCACCGCCCCTTGAACGACAGCCGTTTGCTGCACAACCAGAGAACTCAAATATCGTCCAGCATAGAGATACAGGTTATTGCCTCCACGCAAACGGATCAGCCCCCGCGCCTGATCCGTGTCTTTACCCAAAATCAGCACCAGTTCACCCTTGATTGCCCGCTCAAGGTCGCTCTTGCGGACTGGATCCATCTCCAGAACCGCTGTGACGCCTGCCCGTGCAACTACTCGGCTTTGGCCCGATGGGCTAATCTCAAAGACCAATGCCTGATTGATGTTGCGGGTATAGGTCATATTTT